>NZ_JBQFPG010000012.1:0-126908 GCF_056534355.1 Ruegeria sp. D7 | reverse complement strand
AACGGCAGGTCCGAGGGGGCTGTCTCCCCCCCCCAGCACCCCCGAAGGTATTTTTGGCCAGATGAAAAGGATCGGGCATGAACATTTCATTGCGCAAAGCGCGGACCATCATTCGGAAAGCTCTGGAAAAAGGGCGCGAGATGGAGCTGAAACCGCTCTCGGTTGTTGTCCTGGACGCCGGCGGTCACGTGATCGCGTTCGAACGCGAAGACGGTGCTGCGCCGGGGCGTTTTGCAATCGCACATGGCAAGGCTTACGGATCGGTAATGCTAGGTATGGCGGGGACCGCGCAGATGCAGCGGGCCGAAGGGCAGGCCTATTTCATGGCGGCCGTGAACGGGGTTTATGGCGGTCAGGTTGTTCCGGTTCCTGGCGGTGTGCTGCTGCTTGACCGCAAGGGCGCGGTGATCGGTGCCGTGGGTGTAACCGGCGACACTTCGGATAATGACGCAGCGGCCGCGTTGGCAGGTATCGAAGCCGCTGGGTTGACGGGCGAGATCTGAACCCTTTATCGAACTTCATCAGGGATGTGCGTCGCTGAACACGCGCTTGCGCTACCATGCAGGGTCTGTGCCGTTGCGCGCGGCCAAACCTGCCGATAGGTATTGCAGGGATTGAGCGATACAAGGGACTTGGAATGGCGCGCCCCGTCGTTGGAATAATCGGCAACTCTTATCTGATGAATGATCAGTATCCGACCCATGCGGGCGGAACGATGAATTCCGAGGCGGTCTCGAACGTGTCTGACTGTCTGCCGCTACTGATCCCCGCCGACCCGCGTTATGTAGCGGTTGATGAGTTGCTCGAGGTTTGCGACGGCTTCCTGCTGACCGGCGGCCGTCCGAACGTTCACCCCGAAGAATATGGCGAGCCCGCAACCGAGGCGCATGGTGAGTTTGACCGCGCGCGGGATGCAATCACGCTGCCTCTGATCCGGGCCTGTGCCGAGCGGGGTCAGCCGTTCTTTGGGATTTGTCGCGGGTTTCAAGAAGTAAACGTCGCCTTGGGTGGTACGCTCTACCCTGAGATTCGTGACCTCCCGGGGCGTCAGAACCACCGGATGCCACCCGACGGCACTTTGGAGGAGAAGTTTGCTCTGCGCCATGTCGTGTCGCTAACCGAAGGTGGTGTGTTCCACCGCCTGCTGGGCGCGGCCGAAGTGATGACCAATACGTTACACGGACAAGGGATCAAGACGCTGGGCGAGAATGTGGTGATCGATGGCCACGCGCCTGATGGCACGCCCGAGGCGATCTATGTCGAGGATGCCCCCGGCTTTACCCTTTCGGTCCAATGGCACCCTGAATGGGACGCGGCGAATGACCCGGTTTCGCGGCCATTGTTCAAGGAATTTGGTCGCGCCGTATACGATTGGAAAAACGCGAAAACGGTCGGGGCGATCCGGCAGTCTGCTTAGTCACGCTAATCTGCCGATGGATCGTTCTAAGGTTTGCCGGCAACATTCGAATAAAAAGATAATTGGATATCTTCCCTGAACCGCGAATTTGCGCCGAGATACCCTTGGCCATATTCAAATCTGACTGGGTTCGGAGCAGTTCATGCACAGCTTTTCAGGAAAGTACCCTCGCGGTTTAAGAGAATTCGTTCCTGCGGCACTTTTTTTGGCGGTCCTGGGAACTGCTGGGCATGCGCAACAATGCAGCTCGGCCGGAGACCTGCTTTACATCGGGCGAACACCTGACTCTTCATCCTCATTGTGGTTATCGCAGACGGAAAGCGGTGCTTTTCGTCTGGAAGCTGCACAGGGCAACACGACCGTTGATACCTGGAGCCGATCTCGGCCCGGAGTTCATCTAAGCTTGTCTCCCTTCGTATCTAATGGATCAGGGGGCGTTCATCGTCTGTTCAAACGCGGAGGGGCACCAAATGGGCGCGACTGTCTGATCGATACGCAAAACCAAAAAAGAGATTGGACGCTGCCGGGTTGGGGTGGTGGCAATGGTGGCGGCGGGGGAGGAAACGGAGGCGGCTCGGGTGGATCCGGCGGTGGCTCTGGCGGTGGCTCTGGGGGCGGCGGCTCGGGTGGATCAGGTGGCGGATTCGGAGGCGGGGGCGGCTTTGGAGGCGGCGGTTCCGGGGGTGGCTTCGGCGGCGGCGGCGGCTCGGGCGGATCCGGTGGTGGCTCTGGTGGCGGTTCCGGAGGGTCGGGCGGTGGAATTGGCAACATAGGCGAGACAGGTCGACCCGTTAATCCGCTCTACGTAAGGGGGCGACCTTCGGGCGATGACCAAGCCTGCGTGGCGGATGCGACGGGTAAGCTTGACCCTGCCTTGTGCGATCCGGTTGTCGGCCCTCCGCTGACGGAGGGGCGCGAGTTTGGGCCAGAATCTGTTTGGAATGTATGGACCAATTTCACCTACACAGACATTGAAGACACCCGTGGAAACAGCGAACTGGATGTGAACGACAGCTTTTTCGAAATTGGGATCGACCGTCTTGTCCAAGAAAACCTCGTGCTTGGTTTGCAGCTTGAATACGAAAACACTCAGCTGGACGGCTTTCAGGGGCAGTTTTCTCAGGATACTTCGGGATTCGCGATCGGACCCTATTTCGCCTGGCGGATGTCTGAGAGGTGGGTTCTAAACGGTCTCGCCACGATCGGTCGCTTCTCCACGGATGTGGATGTGCTGGAGCTGAGCGGTGATTTTGATCGCACCCGTTGGCGCGCGAATCTCGAGGCAATCGGACAATATGAGGCTGGAGCTTACTTAATTCGTCCGTCGATCTCGTTTGATTACTATAATTACAGTGCCGAGGATTACGATCTCACCGGGACGTATCTGGGAAATCCAGCCGAGTTTATTGGTGAAATCCAAGAAGCAAAATACAGTGCCCTAACGCCCGAGGTCGAAGTAAGTCGTCCGTTCTTCAATGGCAGCTCTGTCATTTCACCTTATGCATCGCTCAGCGCGACCTATTGGTTTGAACGCGAGAACTTAGGGGGTGGAACAGTTGCAAACACTGACAATGATGTTGTTTGGTCAACCCGTTTGGGTGTGAGAGGACGCACAAGCAAGACGGTGTTTCTGGAGGCTTCAATCGGATATCTCGACATGTTCGAAAGTGATTTTGAAGCGACGGAAGCTGCAATCTTTCTCTCTGTCAACTTCTAAGGCCATCAGAAAGAGCGAGCGCCGACCCATAGCCGGGTCGGCGCAAATTGATCATACGAGCAAGTCGAACTGCTTGTTCAGCGGCAAGCTGCGCGCGCGTTGGCCGGTCAGGTCGAACAGCGCGTTGCCCAAAGCGGGCATCGACGGCGGTGTCCCCGGTTCACCGACACCGCCCAGATGTTTGTTGGTCTCGAGTATCCGGACTTCCGTGATCGGTGTGCTTTGCATCCTTAACGCATCATAATCCGGGAAATTATACTGTTCGACCTCACCATCGGCAAAGGTGATCTCTTCTTGAACGGCGGCAGACAATCCGTAGATCATGCCGCCGATCATCTGCGCCTCGACCGTCGCCGGATCCAAAGCCAAGCCGACATCGCAGGCGATCCAGGCCTTGTTGATGCGGATGGTGCCGTCTTCGTCCACCACTTCGATGACCTGTGCGACAGGGGTGCCAAAGCTATAGGCCATTGCCACGCCACGACCGACACCATCGGGGGTTTTGCCGGTCCAGCCTGACATCTCTTTCACGGCCTCCAGGCACCCCGCAGCCGGGGCGAACTCGGACCTTGCCAACTCCAGCCGGAACTCCAGCGGGTCGCGCCCGGCGGCATGGGCCATTTCATCCAGGAAGGTCTCGTGGAAGAAGGCATTGTGGCTGTTGCCGACCGAGCGCCAGAAACCAACCGGTACAGCCAAATCGGCAACGTGACCACTCATTCTGTAGTTCGGCACCGCGTAGGGCTGGTTGAAAAAGCCTTCGACCAGAACCTTGTCGGGGCCGCCGCCAGAGAAACCCGTCACACGTTCGACCGCTTGGTGGGTCGGGGATTGCGAAGCAACCTTACCGTCGATCAGAACGGCCTTGCCATCCTTCACTGCCCCCCGCATGCGCGCCATCGCGCCGGGGCGGTAGAAATCGTGACGCATATCCTCTTCGCGGCTCCACGTCGTTTGCACAGGGGTGCCTGGAATGGCCATGGCGACCTTAGTGGCGATCTCGCCGAAATCCAACTCGCCCCGGCGGCCGAAACCGCCGCCCAGATAGGTGGTGTGAATCTCAACCGCTTCGGTATCTAGACCGGCGGTGTTGGCTGCGCGGATCTGGATCAGGGTCGGGGCCTGATTGCCGCACCACAGGTCCAGCTTGTTACTGGTATAGAGCGCCGTGGCGTTCATCGGTTCCATTGTGGCGTGGGCCAGATAGGGCACGGTATATTCTGCCGTAATCTCGGTGGCACCTTCAGGAAGCGTTTCGACATCGCCTTCATCGCGCATGGTCGAGTTCGGGGCGTCATCAAACGCCTTGGCAATTTGCGCGAATACCGCATCAGTATCGGGCGGATAGGGGGCATCGCCCCAATCCACGTCAATCGCCTCGACCGCCTGCATGGCAAGCCAAGTGTTGTTGGCAATCACCGCGACGCCCGTGCCCAGATCGACGATCTTTTCAACGCCGGGCATGGCTTCTGCAGCACTGGCGTCAAAGCCGTTCATTGCCCCGCCCAGCTTGGGGTTCATGCGGACCGAGGCGAATTTCAGGCCCTCGGGGCGCACGTCGATGCCAAAGGTGGCGGTGCCGGTGGATTTGCCCGGAATGTCGACGCGGGGCAGGGATTTGCCGAGCAAACGCCATTCGGACGGATCACGCAGGGAAACCTCGGGCGGTTCGATCTGGCCTGCGGCCTCGGCCAGTTCGCTATAGGGAATGCGCGTGCCATCCGGGGCAAACACAGCACCATTTTCGGTCATGAGTTGATCGCGATCGACCCCCAGTTGGTCCGCGGCAGCCTGCTTCAAGGTTTCGCGCGCAGTAGCGCCAGCCATCCGCATCCGTTCGAACCCGTCTTTCATCGAGGTTGAGCCGCCGGTAACCTGCAGGCTTAACGTTTTGCCCAGAACACCCAGTGCCTCACCCAGATTGTGCTGGAAATCCGAGATGTCATAGCCCTTGCCTGGCAGGCTTTCCCCCATAAGAGCATGGTTGTAATAGGCGGCAGCAGCAGGTCCGTGCAGCACACGGATTTCGTCCAGCTCAACATCCAGCTCCTCGGCGATCAGTGCTGCCCAGGTGGTCATAACGCCCTGACCCATTTCAGCGCGGGGCGCGAACAGGGTCACGCCCTGCTGGTCGATCAGAACAAAGGGGCTAAGCGCGGTTTCCCCGTCACGCGGTTTCAGCGGGTTCGCAGCTGGACGCGTGACGTAGTAGGCACCGAAGGCCACTCCACCTACGATGGCGGCAGATCCGATCAGGAATGTGCGGCGAACGATTTTACCGATACGTCCCATGGCTCAAGCCTCCTTCAACTTGGCAGCGGCATCGTGGATGGCCGCGCGGATGCGAGGATAGGTGCCACAGCGGCAAAGGTTGCCTTGCATCGCATCGTCGATGTCTTCGTCCGTTGGGGCCGGGTTTTCAGCCAGTAGCGATGCGGCCTGCATGATCTGGCCCGACTGGCAGTAACCACATTGGGCCACTTGGTGGTCAACCCAGGCCTTCTGGATCGTTGCCATGGCGTCAGGCGTGCCAAGCCCCTCGATCGTGGTGACATCACCCCAAACATCCGAGAGCGCTACCTGGCAGGACCGCACGGCCTCACCATCAATATGAACGGTGCAGGCGCCGCAGGCAGCCACACCACAGCCGAACTTGGTACCGGTTAGTCCGACCTCATCACGCAGAACCCATAACAAGGGCACATCATCAGGCAGATCAACCTGATGGGTCTTTCCGTTGATCTTAAGGGCCGTCGTCATGGCGCACCTCTCTTAGCTTTGGCTGGTTTCTGACATAATTAATGAAAAGTGTCAGCTTGTCAATTGACAAAATGTACAAGAAGTGTCAGAGGTTCTCGCATGACGAGTGTAAGTGAAGATTCCAAGACAGCGGCCATTCTGAAATCGGCATTTCAGGCCTTTGCGACCTATGGGTTTAAGAAAACTTCGATGGATGACATTGCCAAAGGGGCAGGGATGTCCCGGCCTGCGGTCTATCTTCATTTCAAGAATAAAGAGGCCATCGTTCGCGAACTGACGCAGTTCTATTATGGCGAGAAGGTCACCCTGGTCACCGAGGCCTTGGCCAACGAAGGTCCTTTGCCTGAGATTCTTGCGCGGGCGATCGAGGTGCAATCCAGTGGGATGGCTGAAATCTTGGCATCACCCCATGGGCTTGAAATGTTGGACGCGACCAAATCCATGTCGACAGACATCGTTCAAGAGGGTGAGGCCAAACTGACCCGTCTTTACGCGGATTGGTTGCGGCGTGAGGATGCGGCGGGTCGTGCGCATTTGCCCGTCGGCCCGGATGAGGCCGCAAAGACAATCACCACATCGCTGAAGGGTGTCAAGATGACAGCCTCCAGCGCTGAAGAGTTTGAGCAGGGTATCTCGCAATTGGCCACGCTTTTGGGCGCGGCGCTTGAGGTCAGGTGACGCGCTGACGGATCTTGTATTCCGGCTTGTCCCACAGCTTGTTGGTTATGATATCGGCCAGAATTTGGGCGGCCTGTTCTACATCCCCTTCATCGACATATAGCGGTGTGAAGCCAAACCGCATGATATCGGGCGCTCGGAAATCGCCGATCACGCCACGCGCGATCAAAGCCTGCATGGCAGCGTATCCTTCATCAAAATGAAACGATACTTGACTTCCGCGCTGGGCTGGATCGCGGGGGCTTGCGAGTGTCAATCCCGGGCAGGTAGCCTCAACCCGGGTAATGAACAATTCGGTCAATTCGATTGACTTGGCGCGCACATCGGCCATTTCAGCCATGTCCCAGATATCCATCGCTGCCGACAGCGCTGCCATCTGAATGACCGGAGGGGTTCCGACCCGCATCCTCTCGATTCCCGCGCCGGGGCGATAGTCGAGATCGAAGGCAAAGGGGGCTTCATGCCCCAACCAGCCCGAAAGCGCCGGGCGCACGCGATCCGACAGACGCGGAGCGACATAGACGAACGCTGGCGCACCGGGACCGCCATTGAGGTACTTATAAGTGCAGCCAACAGCGAAATCCGCGTTGCAACCGGACAGATCGACCGGGATTGCCCCCGCAGAATGGGCAAGGTCCCAGACGGTCACGACACCGTTCGCGTGGGCCAGTTCGGTCAAAGCCTTCATGTCATGCATACGGCCGGAACGATAATCGACCTCGGTCAGCATCAGAACGGCGACCTCTTCGGTGATATGTGCAGCGACGTTTTCGGGATCGACCACGCGCAGTTCGTAATCCGTCCCCAGTGATCGCAACAGCCCATCTGCCATGTAAAGATCCGACGGGAAGTTGCCGTTGTCCGACAGGACCAGCTTGCGGGTCGGGTTCAGTTCCAGCGCTGAGGCGACCGCCTGATAAACCTTGATCGACAGAGTGTCGCCCACCACGACGCTGCCGGGCTCTGCCCCGATCAGCCGTCCGATCCGATCCCCCAGGCCGGTCGGCATACCCATCCACCCGGCTTTGTTCCAGCCGGTGATCAGCAACTGACCCCATTCGTCCTTCATCATGCTTCCGACACGGTCACCGGCTGATTTCGGCAACGGGCCCAGAGAGTTACCGTCGAGATAAAGAACGCCCTCGGGCAGGTGAAACATGGATTTGGTTTTGGCGAAATCGGTCATGGCGAGGCTTTGTCTTTCTGAAACAGTCAGGTTGTAACTGGCTATCTGATCCCGTTGTGTCTGTCTATTGGTGCGGGTTGTCCAGCGCCCTGGGTCGATGCGACACCCTGCGCTTTTGCCAATGCGGTCAGAAAACGATAGGAGAGCGATCAGAAGCGACATCTGCCACCATGTGTCGCCGCGTGAAGGGACAGCCATGCGCCTTATCGACATACCACCTGTTTGGCTTGTGGGCTTTGCCTTGCTCGCCTGGGTCCAGGCCCGCGTGTTGCCGCTGGGGTTGTCTCTGGATGGGGCGGTGACAGATCTGCTCAGCGGCATACTGATCGGTGGCGGTATCATTCTGGCCGTGATGGCGGTGATCGAGTTCCGCCGGCACAAAACCACGGTCTTTCCGCACGAAACACCCTCGACCATGGTGCAGACCGGGATTTACAAGCGCAGCCGCAATCCAATCTATGTGGGTGATGTGTTGATCCTGACCGGGCTGATCCTGCGTTTTGACGCGGTGTTGTCGCTGGTGCTGATCCCGGTTTTTGTCTGGGTGCTGGAACGCCGCTTTATCATACCCGAGGAAGACCGTCTGCGCCGCACATTCCGCGCCGATTTCGCCCGGTATGAACGCAAGACCCGGCGCTGGATATAAGGGTGTGGTCATCATGACACAGCGTCATAATTGCTGCGCTTGCGAAATAATCTTGCGCAGGATACATGTCTGCTTGTCATTCTATGCTGAACACCCACCTGGCCTGAATCAAAAATTAGGGGGAACCGACTGGTGAAAATTGGGACGCCAAAGGAAACGTACAAGGGCGAGAACCGGGTCGCGATGACTCCGGACTCGGCTGTGCAGTTGCAGAAACTGGGCTATGAGTGCCTGATCGAAAAGGGTGCAGGCGCTGCTGCGGGGTTTTCGGACGCCGCATATGAAGCCGCAGGCGTTGAGGTCATGAAGACCGCCGCCTCGCTTTGGAAGGCGGCGGATATTATTGCCAAGGTGCGTCAGCCCGATGCCACCGAACTGAAGCGTCTGACCAAGGATAAGACCCTGATTTCCTTCTTTAACCCGGCTGGGAATGAAGATGGGATGGAGGCCGCCAAATCCAAGGGCGCGACCGTGATCGCGATGGAGATGGTCCCGCGTATCTCGCGCGCGCAGAAGATGGACGCGCTGTCTTCGATGGCCAATATCGCCGGGTACCGTGCTGTGATCGAGGCAGGCAACAACTTTGGCCGTTTCTTCACCGGTCAGGTGACGGCGGCCGGTAAGGTGCCGCCTGCCAAGGTGCTGATCGTTGGTGCTGGTGTGGCTGGTCTGGCCGCGATTGGGACCTCAACCTCGCTGGGTGCGATCACCTATGCGTTCGACGTGCGCCCCGAAGTGGCCGAGCAGGTCGAATCCATGGGGGCTGAGTTCGTCTATCTGGATTTTGAGGAAGAACAGCAGGACGGTGCATCGACTGGTGGCTACGCATCGGTCCAGTCGGAAGAATTCCGCAACGCCCAGCTTGCCAAGTTCCGGGAACTGGCGCCCGAGATGGACATCGTCATCACCACGGCGCTGATCCCCAACCGTGAGGCACCTGAGCTTTGGACCAAAGATATGGTCGAGAGCATGAAGCCGGGTTCGGTCATCGTTGACCTTGCAGCGGAAAAGGGCGGCAACTGTAAATTGACGGTGCCGGATGAGAAGATCGTGACCGACAATGGCGTGACCATTATCGGCTATACCGACTTCCCCAGCCGGATGGCGGCGCAGTCATCGTCTCTGTACGCGACCAATATCCGTCACATGATGGCTGACCTGACACCCGAGAAGGACGGCAAGGTCAATCACGACATGGAAGATGACGTGATCCGTGGCGCGACCGTGACCCATGAGGGCGAGATCACCTTCCCGCCACCTCCGCCCAAGGTGCAGGCGATTGCGGCACAGCCTAAGGCCGAGGTCAAGGAACTGACACCGGAAGAGAAAAGGGCGCAGGAAATCGCGGCCTTCAAAGCGCAGACCAAGCAACAGTTCACGTTGCTGGGCGTCGGCGGTGCGTTGATGTTGCTGGTGGGGTTGATCGCTCCGGCCAGCTTCATGCAGCATTTCATCGTCTTTGTGCTGGCGATCTTTGTGGGCTTCCAGGTGATCTGGAATGTGAGCCACAGCCTGCACACACCACTGATGGCGATCACCAACGCGATCTCGTCGATCATTATCGTTGGGGCCTTAATGCAGATCGGATCAGGATCTTTCCTTGTCATTCTGCTGGCAGCGCTTAGCGTCTTCATGGCCGGAATCAACATCTTCGGCGGCTTCCTCGTAACCCGGCGCATGCTCGCCATGTTCCAGAAATCTTAAGGAGGCCGGGCAAATGGAATTTGGCTTCACTACTGCCGCCTATGTCGTTGCGGCTGTCCTTTTCATCCTGTCTCTGGGTGGATTGTCGAACCAAGAAAGCGCCAAGCGGGCGGTCTGGTATGGCATTGTTGGTATGGCGCTGGCGGTTTTTGCCACGCTGGTTGGTCCGGGTTCAGGCCTGTGGCTGCTGTCGTTGCTGCTGATCGCGGGCGGTGGTCTGATCGGTCAGTATGTGGCGCAACGCGTGCAGATGACCGAGATGCCGCAGCTTGTGGCCGCGATGCATTCGCTGGTGGGTCTCGCGGCTGTGTTCGTGGGATTCAATGCCCATTTCGAGATCGGCAATGTGGCGCAAGTCATGGCGATTGCTGACAGCGCGTCTCAGGCGGACCTGTCCGATCTGGGGGCGTTCGCCAAGCTGATCGCGAAGAAGACCGCGGCCGAACTGGCGATCCTGCATGTTGAGCTGTTCCTCGGTATCTTCATCGGTGCGATCACCTTTACTGGATCGGTCGTGGCTTATGGCAAGTTGGCGGGCAAGGTGACCTCGGCGGCGACCAAGCTTCCGGGCGGTCATGCTCTGAACGCGGGTGCGGCTGCTTTGTCGTTGATCTGTCTGATCTGGTACACCAATTCGGGCGGTTTCTTCCCGCTGTTCCTGATGACGCTGGCAGCGCTGTTCATCGGTTATCACCTGATCATGGGCATCGGCGGGGCCGACATGCCGGTGGTTGTGTCGATGCTGAACAGCTATTCGGGTTGGGCGGCTGCGGCCATCGGCTTCTCGCTAGGCAACGACCTGCTGATCGTGGTTGGTGCATTGGTGGGCTCGTCTGGTGCAATCCTGTCCTACATCATGTGTAAGGCGATGAACCGTCACTTTGTCAGCGTAATTCTGGGCGGCTTTGGTGGCCCGCAGGGCGAACAGATGGCTGTTGAGGGTGAACAGATCGCCATCGAGGCAGATGGTGTCGCGGCGGCGCTGAATGATGCAGATAGTATCGTCATCATCCCCGGCTATGGCATGGCCGTGGCGCAGGCGCAGCAATCGGTGTCCGAGCTGGTTCGCAAGCTGCGCGCCAAGGGCAAGAACGTGCGCTTTGCGATCCACCCCGTTGCCGGTCGTCTGCCGGGCCACATGAACGTGCTGCTGGCCGAGGCGAAGGTGCCGTATGACATTGTTCTGGAGATGGACGAGATCAACGACGACTTCCCGGATACGGATGTGGCCATCGTGATTGGCTCGAACGATATCGTGAACCCTGCGGCGCAGGAAGACCCGAACAGCCCCATCGCCGGGATGCCGGTGTTGGAATGCTGGAAAGCCAAGCAGGTGTTTGTGTCCAAGCGTGGTCAGGGCACCGGCTATTCGGGCATCGAGAACCCGCTGTTCTTCAAGGAGAACACCCGCATGTTCTATGGCGACGCCAAGGCTTCGCTCGACAAGCTGTTGCCCATGATCGATTGATCAGAAGGGACAATCTGATTGCAAAGGGCGCCTGAGGGCGCCCTTTTCTTTTGTGATGAGATGGGGGCTCGCCTCCAACCCCCTCAAGGATTTTTAGCCATATGAAGCAAGCGGGCTGTGTTAAACTTGGCGAGTGCTCGGGATAGTCGGAGGCAGACCATGCAGAAGGTAAATGGAATTGGCGGGATATTCTTTCGGGCCCGTGATCCGCAGGCGTTGAGTGCTTGGTATGAGAAGCATTTGGGGGTCAATCACTACGATCCTGTGCCCTGGAAGCAGCGGGAAGGATATACGGTGTTCGCACCCTTTGCGCAGGACACCGAGTATTTCGGCCGCTCCGAGCAGCAATGGATGATCAATTTTCGTGTCGATGACCTGAGCGCGTTGATCGACCAATTAAAGATCGCCGGAATCACCGTCGAGACGAACCCGGAGTGGGACAGCGAGGTCGGGAAATTCGCCCGCATCCACGATCCTGAAGGCAATCCCATCGAGCTATGGGAGCCGAATCAATAAGATAGCGGTATTGTATACCGTTGTATCCTTGTAAGTAATTGAAATAAATAAACAATTGATGTTGTGTCGGTCTGCCTTATAGTGCCGGTGATACACCGGAGCCTTACATGACGCCCATAGACAATCATCCGCTTCGCTATACGCTGGCCAATGAACTGCATGCACGCCCATTTCCGGTTGCACCCTTACCCAGCACGGTTGTGTTTCTGGCGATCAAGAAGCCCAAAGAAGCGGTTACGCGCGATCGTGGCGAGGATATGGCCCACCTGATCAATCTGCTGGATCGCCACGGCGCGCAGCACCCTCAGCCAGAAGCCACTCACTACGCGGGTCAGATCGGGCGTCATTGGCTGAAATGGGAACAACATACCGAGTTTGTGACCTATACCGCGATCACTCCGAACGTCAGTGAACGTGCATTCAATCCGGCAGACTTTGAGGTGTTTCCTCCAGATTGGTTGATGGCGAGCCCGGGGCAGCGCGTGACATCGGCCTTAATTCGCGTTGTCGAGTACGAGGGAGATGAGGCGGCAAAGGCTTCGCTGGCTCAGTGGTTCGAGCCGGAAAGCCTGGCGGTGGCGCGGGTGCTGGATGATGCTGCGATCTGCGCTTGTGATTTCCGAATTGATCCGGCGGGGCATATGCGGCTTGCGATGTTTGTCAAGAAAGGCACCGGGCGGCGTCGGACCGGGCGGATCGTTCAGCGGCTGTGCGAGATTGAGACCTACAAGGCAATGTCGATGCTGGGATTTGCGAGGGTCAAGCAACTGATGCCGCGCATCGGCGAACTGGATGGTCAATTGACCCGCCTGATGGGGCAGATGTCCGACGAAACAGCCCACCCGGACGAATTGTTGCCGGATCTTCTGTCTACCTCGATCGAGCTTGAGACACTTTCGGCACGGTGTTCTTTTCGATTCGGCGCCACGGGTGCCTATGAGGCGATTGTCAATCAGCGCATCGAAGTGTTGCGTGAACAAAGATTCAATGGACGTCAGAGTTTTGCCGATTTCATGATGCGTCGCTATGACCCCGCGATGCGGACGGTTAAATCAACAGAGCGACGTTTGCAGGCCTTGTCCGACAGGGCTATTCGCGCAGGCGACCTGTTGCGTACCCGTGTCGATGTCGAACGCAGCGCTCAAAATCAGGCTCTGCTGGAAAGCATGGACCGGCGTGCTGATCTGGCCCTTAGATTGCAGCACACAGTCGAGGGATTATCTGTGGTGGCGATCAGCTACTATGCGGTGTCTCTGGTCAGCTACTTGCTCTACCCACTGACGCAGGCCGGGATTAGCAAAGGGATGCTGACGGCAATTGTGACCGTGCCTGTCATCCTTGCCGTTTGGTTCGGGGTGCGCCAGATCCGGAAGCGAATTGAATAAGCGGTCTATGCCGGGCGACGAATGATCTGTAGAACGGGTGGCGTTTGGCAGATTTTATGAGGGTTCCCTGTGATCGGTATTGTTGCGGCGTGGCGGGCTGTGGCCGCCATGTTTATCCTGAACGGTGCGCTGTTCGGCATCTGGGCATCGCGCATACCTGCGGTTCGGGACAGGCTGGATCTGACGCACGAGGCGCTAGGGCTTGGTTTGCTGTTCATGGCTGCAGGGGCCGTGTGTTCGTTTCCGATCACAGGCCGTTTGACCGACAAGTTTGGGGCAGTGGCGATCACGCGGGTGATCGCGGTTCTCTACACCTCTTCCCTGATCCTTTTGGCTCTCGCCGGCGGGTTCTGGTCGCTTGCGGCGTTTCTGTTTGTATTCGGAGCCTTCCATGGCTCGATGGATGTTGCGATGAACGCTTGGGCGGCAGAGGTCGAACAGGCCTATGACAAGCCGGTCATGTCGTCCTTTCACGCGATGTGGAGCCTTGGAGCCGGGCTGGGGGCGCTCAGCGGATACGGTGCCGTACAGATGGGGCTGTCGGTGTTGCAACATTTTCTGCTAGCGGGTGGCGTTGTCGTCGCGCTTGCGCTTGTTTTGTCTTGGGTACGCTGGACTTCGAAACGATCGGCTTCGAAACCTGGATCGGTGTTCGCCTTGCCATCGGGTGCCCTGATCCTTGTGGGTTTCACAGCGCTGTGCGGCGCTTTGGGCGAAGGGGCTGTTGCGGATTGGAGTGCGATCTTCCTGCGCGATGTCACCGGTGCGGCTGAGAGTATCGCGGCGTTGGGCTATGCGGTCTTCTCGGTCACGATGGTTGCGTTCCGGCTTGCGGGCGGGGTGGTGATCGCGCGTTTCGGGCCTGTTGCAACAGCACGATTTGGCGGCGTTTGCGCCGCGCTGGGCGTGTTTGGCGTGGTATCGGCGGGAGGGGCAGGATTGGCTTTGGCGGGTTTTGCTCTGATGGGAGTGGGCTATGCGGTAATCATGCCTCTGGCCTTTAGCCGCGCGGCCAACGACCCGCATGTCCCGCCCGGACAGGCGATCGCAAGCGTCGCGACTTTGGGATACGGAGGTTTATTGATTGGGCCGCCTCTGATCGGATTTCTGGCCGAGTTGATGACGCTGAGATTTGCCTTTGCAGTTCTTTTACCGCTGGCCGTTCTGATCATCGTATTGGCCGGCGCGCTGAAGCGCGCCGACTAAGTTCGCTTAACGTCCGCGAATACGTGGATCCAGCGCATCGCGCAGGCCGTCACCCAGATAATTTACACTGAGGACGGTTAGTGAGATCGCCAGTCCGGGCCAGAACACGCGCTCGGGGTATTGCTGCAGATAGTCGACGCCATCGAAGAGCAGCCGACCCCATGTCGGGAAGTCCGGCGGAAATCCGAGGCCGAGGAAGGAAAGCGCGCTTTCGGTGATGATCGCAGTTGCAATCCCCAGCGTGGCCGAGACCATGATCGGAGACAGAACATTCGGCAGGATGTGCCGGGTGATGATCTGGCCATTGCTGGTGCCGATGGACCGGGCGGCCAGAACGAACTCACGCTCTTTGATCGCCAGCACATCGCCGCGCACGATCCGCGCTGTGGGCATCCATGAGGTGATGCCGATGGCGCAGACGATCAGGATGAAGATTCCACGCTCTAACCCGAAGGCAGCAGATAGCGGCTCGCGGAAGAGCAGCATCATGACCAGCAGCAGCGGTAGCAACGGCAAGGCCAAGAACAGATCCGTCAGGCGCATCAGTGGGCCATCCAGCCGTTTGAAAAACCCGGCCAGAACACCGATGAACGAGCCTAGAAACAGCGCCAACAGCATCGCGGTGATGCCGACTGACACCGATGTCTGACCGCCTGACATCATGCGAGCTAGGATATCGCGGCCCAACTGGTCGGTGCCAAAGGGATGCGCCCAACTGGGGCCCTGATTGCGCGAACGGATGTCGATCTGAGTAGGGTCGATGCTCCATAAGTATGGGCCCAGATAGACGCCTGCGACGATGAAGATGAACAGAATCGCTCCGATCATCGCGCCTTTGTGGGTCTTGAACTGATCCCAGACATCGCGCCATTGGCTCCGCGGTGGGGTGGCCAGTTCTTCCATCACATCGGTGGTTGGCAGCGCTGTCGAGGCGGGCGCAAGCCCTTCGTCCGGGACCAGTGTATCGGTACGATCATGATCAGTCATAACGAATCCTCGGGTCCAGAATGCCATAGAGAACGTCGGCGATCAGATTGAACAGGACGATCAGCACGGCAAATATGAAGGTCAGGGTTTGGACCATCGGCAAGTCATTGGCCTGAATAGCCCCGATCAGCAACTGGCCGATGCCGTTCACTTTGAACACCTGCTCGGTAATGATCGCTCCGCCGAAGATGGCCGGAATACCCAGCGCGATAACGGTGACCACAGGGATCATCGAGTTGCGCAGGACGTGGACCATGACGACCGTGTATTCGCTGAGGCCCTTGGCGCGGGCGGTGCGGACATAATCCTGATTAAGGTTGTCCAGCATCGAGGCGCGCATGAATCGGCTGAGCTGCGCGGTGATCTGCAGAGCCAGAACCATGACCGGCATGATCATCTGTTTCAGCTGTACAACAAAGCTGTCCCAGCTGTTGACCGCATGGGTAGTGTCATAGATCGACGGGAACCACCCAAGCTGGACTGAGAAGATCACGATCACCAATACGCCCGAGAAGAACGGCGGTACCGAGAAGCCGACCATCGACACGAATGTGCCCATTTGGTCGAACCAGGAATACTGGCGATAGGCCGAATAGATACCGATGGGCAGGGCGATCAGGATGGCGACTACATAAGCGGTGCCAACAACCCACAGGGTCTGCGGGATGCGCTGAACGACGATGTCCATGACGGGTGAGCGGGTCTGCCACGAAATCACGCGCAGGTCACCTTCGGAGAAGGTTGTACCAAAGATCGAGTCGACCAGAACCTGCGGTTCGATCCAGAAGAACTGCACGATCCATTTCCAGAACCGGATATGCATCGGCTGACCGAGGCCCAGTGCCTCGCGCATCTTCTCTTTGACTTCGGGGGGGACGGTAAGTGGAACCTGCGCCATCGGATCGCCGGGTGCGAGTTCGAGGAGCAGGAAGATGACGAGGCTGATGAACAGTAGCGTGGGAACGGCCAGCACCAGTCGTCTGATGGTAAAGTTGAGCATTAAGAGGCGCCTTTATATGCGTCTTCTTGTTGGAGTGGTCTGCAAATGACCGCGCCCCGATATGGGTCGGGGCGCGGTTTTGCAAGATTAACGCTTAGGAACCGGTCTTGCGGTACCAGTCCGCAATGTTCCACAGCTCGCTGTCCCAAACGTTCAGGACAACGCCACCCAGCGTGTTGGCGTGTGCCGACAGACGACCACGGTGCACCAGCGGGATCATGCCGCCATTTTCAACCATGATGTCGTTCAGCTGACGCGCGATCTGCGCGCGCTCATCCGCACCTGCGGTTTCGGCCAGTTTGCCATGCAGCTTGTCGAACTCTTCGTTGCAGAAACGGCTGATGTTCTCGCCCTGCCACTGGCTTTCAGGCTTGGGTGCCTTGTCGCACAGGCCATTGCCCAGATAGGACTGCGGGTCAGTGCCGTTGAAGGTGTTGGCATACATTTCAACGTCGGCATAGAACTTCTGGAAGGTGTCAGGCGAACCCGGATCACCACCAAAGAAGACCGAAGCATTGATGTTGCGCAGCTCAGTTTCGATACCGATTTGGCTCCACCATTCTTTGATCAGCGCCTGGAAGTCCTGGCGAACTGCGTTGGTAGAGGTCTGGTAGACAATCTTCAGCGGTACACCGTCTTTTTCACGGATGCCATCGCCATCGGAATCAACGATACCCGCGTCATCCAGAAGCTTCTTGGCACCTTCTATATCCTGAGTATCGCAGCTGAATGTGTCGGAATTCACCGCGGCAGGCGCAGGTACCCAGTTGCAGGTAACCTTACCGGCCTGACCGTAGCCGATTTCAACCAGCAGCGGCCGGTCGATGGCCAGCGACATGGCCTTGTAAACAGCAGGGTCCTGCAGGAACGGGTGCGGATGCTTTGCAGTCGAACGCTCGCCCTCCGGCAGATCTGGCGACGGGTTGGTCTGGTTCAGCATGATGCGTTCCACCAGCGGGCCGAAGCCTGCGACCGGAGTACCTTTGCCGCCTTCCTGCATCTGCGCGATCACTTCAGGCGCAAGCTGCAAGTTCCAGGCATAGTCAAATTCGCCGGTTTCCATGACCGCACGACCAGCAGCAGTTGCATCGCCACCGCCTTTGAATGTCACCGTTGCGAACGCAGGCTTTGCCGGGTCACGGTAGTTATCATTGGCCTTGAAAGTGATCACGTCATTTGGCTTGAACTCGGTGACAACAAATGGGCCTGTGCCGATCGGGTTAAAGTTCTGCTCGGTGCATTCGGGCGCTTTGGCTCCCATGCAATCCGCGAACTGTGCCGCCTGGATGATCGGGCTCTCACCACCCACGAACGGGCCGTAAGGGAACGGGGTCGGCGCATCGAATGTGACTTTGACGGTCAGATCATCGACAGCTTCGACATTGGTGACACCTTCAAATTTGGTCACCTGCGCACAACCGCCTTCTGGGTCCATGCAATAGTTTGCAGTGAACACAACATCAGCGGAGGTGAATGGCGTGCCGTCTGACCAGGTGATTCCCGGCGCGATTTTCCAAGTGATCGAGGTCAGGTCTTCGCTGACGCCACCATTTGCAACTGTCGGAATTTCGGATGCCAGGAACGGAACCATTTCGCCATCTTGATTGTACCGGGCGAGCGGCTCAATCACTAGCGACGCGGATTCCACATCCTTGGTGCCACCCGAAAGGAACGGGTTCAGGATCGATGGGGCTTGCCAGTAAATGATGCTGACATTGCCGTCCGATCCACGCTCGGCCATGGCCATCGGGGCCATTGCCGTGCTTGCAATCGCACCAAGCAAAAGGGTTTTGATTTTCATCATACACTCCATGTTGGACACATACGTGTCTCGATTATCTCCGCGATGCCCGCGGGTTAGGCGTGGCCGTCAAAAGGGATAAGGATTTGGAATCAAACGGAAACGACTGTATCGCCTTCGTGTATTCAGACCTCTCCCCAGAACGGTTACGCGGCGTATCGAAACAGAGTTTTGGAAAATTGCAAGCCTTGCCTTGCGAAATTTGACCTATCGGTTTGACTTTTCACATCTGCCCGCCTTAGCGTTTGGCACCCAATCCGAAAAGCCGCCAAGGGGAGAGCGCGCGTGCTGGATCAGCCAATTGCCCAGATCAAAAAACTGCGGGTCGAATTTCAAACTAAAGATGGCCCAGTGGTGGGCGTCGAGGACGTCTCGTTCGAGGTTAACCCAGGCGAAACCGTCTGTATCGTGGGCGAATCGGGGTCGGGCAAATCAGTCTCATCTCTATCGCTGATGCGCTTGGTCGAGTTCGGCGGCGGTGAAATTGCTGGCGGACAACTGCTTTTCGATCGCCGCGGCGGCGAGGAAATGGATCTGTCCCACGCCGATCAAGATCTGATGAAGCAGATTCGCGGAAATGAGATCGGAATGATCTTTCAGGAGCCGATGACGGCCTTGAACCCGGTTTTCACCGTCGGACGGCAGCTCACCGAAGGATTGCGAATCCACAAGGACATGAACAAAGCGCAGGCCGAAGAGCGCGCGCTAGAACTATTGCGTCAGGTGCGCATCCCCGAGCCCGAGCGACGTTTAAAGCAATATCCGCATGAACTGTCCGGTGGCATGCGCCAGCGTGTGGTGATCGCCATGGCCATGGCGTGTGAGCCTCGCCTGCTGATTGCGGACGAGCCCACCACCGCGCTGGATGTGACCATCCAGGCCGAGATTCTGGCGCTGATGGACCGCCTGAAGCGCGAGACCGGAACGGCAGTAATGTTTATCACCCATGACATGGCTGTGGTCGCGCAGATGGCGGACCGCGTGGTGGTTATGTTCCGCGGCAACAAGGTCGAGGAAGGCACCGTCAAAGAAATCTTCGAAAACCCGCAGCACGATTACACCAAGGCGTTGCTGGCGGCGGTTCCGAAATTGGGCGAGATGCAGGGTAAAGCCGCGCCCGAGCCAATGAAACTGCTGGGTGAGGAAGGCCAGAAGATCGCTCCGATCCCGGGTACGAACGAAGTGTTGCTGACGGTCAAGAACCTGACCACGCGATTTGCGGTGAAAGGCGGATTGCTGCGTCGGACCATCTCGAACGTGCATGCAGTCGAAGATGTCTCGTTCACGCTGAACCGGGGGCAGACTCTCAGCCTCGTTGGCGAATCTGGGTGTGGCAAGTCGTCGGCAGGGCGCTCGATCCTGCGATTGGTGGAGCCGATGGCGGGTGAGGTTGATCTGGACGGTGTCGACATCATGAAGCTGGACCAGGCCGGCCTGCGCAAAGCGCGGCTGGACATGCAGATGATCTTTCAGGATCCGTTCGCCTCGCTGAACCCTCAGATGCAGTTGGTTGATCAGGTCGCTGAACCGATGCGGAACTATGGGGTTGCCTCGGGGTCAGAACTGCAGGACCGGGTAGCGCAACTGTTCGACAAGGTGCAACTGCCGCGCAGCTTCATGCGCCGCTTCCCGCATGAGATGTCGGGTGGTCAGCGGCAACGGATTGCGATTGCGCGAGCACTGGCGCTGAATCCCAAGCTAATCATCGCGGATGAGGCTGTTTCGGCGCTGGACGTCTCGGTTCAGGCGCAGGTGCTGAATCTGATGATGGAGCTGCAATCGGAACTTGGCCTAAGCTATCTGTTCATCAGCCATGACATGGCGGTGGTCGAGAGGGTCAGTCACCATGTCGGTGTGATGTATCTGGGCCGCATTGTCGAACTGGGTTCGCGTGCTCGGGTGTTTGAGAACCCACAGCACCCTTATACGCAGGCGCTGATGAAGGCGGTTCCGATAGCCGATCCGAACAAGCGCAAGTCGGAAAAAGACTTGAACTTCAAACCGATTCCGTCGCCAATTCATCCGATTGGATACGCGCCCGAACCCTCGCAATACAACGAGGTTGAACCGGGCCATTTTGTTTTGACCACTGACAGCGGATATTGACCCTCATGGCTGAGCGCCTGTCTCCGCTAGAGATCATGACTAAGCTGATCTCATTCCCGACTGTCAGTCGCGATACGAATTTACCGTTGGTGGATTGGGTCGAGGCGTATCTGCAAAGCCACGGGATCGAACCGCATCGTTGGCCTGATCCGGATCAGCCGCATAAGGCGGCTCTGTTCGCACATGTCGGCTCGTGGGAAGAGGGCGCGATTGTTCTATCAGGTCACACTGATGTTGTTCCCATCGATGGCCAGCCTTGGGACACCGATCCATTTGTCGTGACCGAGAAAGATGGCAAGTATTTCGGGCGTGGCACCTGCGACATGAAGGGCTTTGACGCGCTGGCGATCTGGGCTTTGGTCGAGGCACATCATTCAGGTATCAAACGTCCGCTTCAACTGGCGCTGAGCTTTGATGAAGAGGTCGGATGCACCGGCGCGCCGCCAATGATCGCTCGCATGCAGGACGTATTACCCAAGGGCTCGGCTGTGATTGTGGGTGAACCTTCGATGATGCAGGCCGTTACTGGCCATAAGGGCGGATTCGGCTATGACACTCATATCGTTGGCTTTGAGGTGCATAGCTCGATCATGCATACGGGTGTCAACGCAATTATGGAGGCCGCGCCGCTGATCAATTGGGCCAACCAGCGCAATGCCGAGAGCATGGCGGCACAACCTTCGGATATTGCAGCGGTCTTCGACCCCCCTTGGACAACCTGCCACGTGGGAATGATTGAAGGCGGAACCGCGCATAATATCACCGCCAAAGACTGTCGCTTTATGATGGATTTCCGCACCGTTCCGGACGATAAAAAATCGGTCTGGCAGAAGGCCTATTTCGATAGGGTTCGTGAGGTCGAGGCGCGGATGCAAGCGGTTCATCCCGACGCCCGGATCGAGCTGTCCGAGCATTTTTCGATCCCAGGTCTTGTGCCTGAAGAAGATGGCGAGGCCGAGACGCTGGTGCGCGCGCTCACCGGTGACAATGCGACACATGTGGTAAGCTATGGCACTGAGGCGGGGCAGTTTCAGGAAGCCGGTTATTCCGCTGTTATCTGCGGCCCAGGTGATATCGCGCAGGCCCATCAGCCGAATGAGTTCATTACGATTTCTCAATTCAACGCAGGTCAAAAATTTATGGAGCGTCTGGTAAAGAGGCTCTGCGAATAACATCTCAAAGGAGAGGTTAAAGATGCCCGTCAAGAACCGGCTCGCCGAAATGCATGGCGAGATCACCAAATGGCGTCGTCACCTGCATATGCATCCCGAGCTGATGTATGATGTTGAGGAAACGGCAGGGTTTGTGGTCGACCGACTGAAGGAGTTCGGTGTGGATGACATCACGCCCGGCATCGGCAAGACTGGCGTGGTTGCCGTCATCAAGGGACGTCAGGATACGCTAGGCCGTGTTATCGGGCTGCGTGCCGACATGGACGCGCTGCCCATAGAAGAGGCGACGGGGCTGGACTATGCTTCGACGGTTTCTGGTAAGATGCATGCCTGTGGTCATGACGGTCATACCTCGATGCTGTTGGGCGCGGCGCAGTATCTGGCTGAGACGAGGAATTTTGACGGTACCGTTGTGTTGATTTTCCAGCCTGCCGAAGAAGGCGGGGCAGGTGGTCTGGCCATGTGTCAGGACGGGCTGATGGAGCGCTGGGGTATTCAGGAAGTCTACGGCATGCACAACATGCCCGGGATGCCGGTTGGTGAGTTTGCCATTCGACCAGGCGCATTGCTGGCTTCTTCGGATGAATTCGAAATTGTTGTAACGGGTAAAGGCGGTCATGCTGCCGCCCCGCATGAGGCGCTAGATACAACGCTGATTGCGTCGCACATTGTTGTAGCTTTGCAATCAGTGGTGTCGCGTACCGTGGATCCTATCAAAAGGGTGGTGCTGACCGTCGGGACCTTTGAAACCGATAGTGTGGCCTCGAATGTGATTGCCCATACGGTGCGGTTGCGGGGAACTGTTCGTACACTTGACCCAGAATATCGAAAGGTCGCTGAAGAACGCGTGCGCCGGATCGCCGAGGACACTGCCTCGGCCTTTGGAGCTTCGGCTAAGATGACGTGGACACCGGGCTATCCGGTGACGGTGAATTCGGACGATGAAACCATCTATGCTGCTGAGGCCGCGCAGGCCGTGGCAGGCAAGGTCAATGACAGCACCGATCCAATCATGCCGTCAGAAGATTTTGCTTACATGCTTGAAGAACGGCCCGGAGCCTACATCTTTATCGGAAACGGGGACACGGCCATGTGCCATCACCCGGAATACAACTTCGACGACGACGCCATTCCCGCCGGTTGCAGCTGGTTTGCCGAGCTGGTGGAACGACGATTACCCGTCGCCTGATTTGGGAGGATCAGATGCCAATCAAGAACCGACTTGCCGAAATGCACGAAGAAATCACCGGTTGGCGGCGGGATATTCATCAACATCCTGAGATCCTCTATGACACCCACCGCACCAGCGCCTTGGTGGCTGAAAAGCTGAAAGAGTTCGGTTGCGATGAGGTTGTGACGGGCATTGGCCGCACCGGTGTTGTTGGCGTGATCAAGGGCAAGACCGACACGCAGGGTCGTGTGATCGGCCTGCGTGCCGATATGGACGCGCTTCCGATGCAGGAGCAGACGGGCCTTGATTATGCCTCGAAAACCGATGGCGCCATGCATGCCTGTGGCCATGATGGCCATACGGCGATGGTGTTGGGCGCGGCGAAATACTTGTCTGAGACGCGGAACTTCGACGGCACGGCCATTGTGATTTTCCAACCAGCGGAAGAAGGCGGCAATGGGGCCGAGGCGATGTGCAAAGACGGTCTGATGGATCGGTTCGGCATTCAGGAAGTCTATGCCATGCACAATGTGCCAGGTGTGCCGACGGGGCAGTTCGCGATCCGGTCTGGCCCGCTGCTGGCGGCTGCGGATGAGTTCGACATTCATCTGGAAGGTCGAGGCGGCCACGCGGCGAAACCGCATGAAACAATTGATACTACAGTGATGTTGTCGCAACTGATCGTGGCACTTCAGACCATCGTGTCGCGTAACGCGGACCCTATTTTACAGGCGGTTCTGTCTGTGACTTCGGTCGAGACCTCATCCAAAGCGTTCAATGTGATCCCTCAATCGGCGCAGGTGCGCGGTACTGTACGAACGCATTCGAACGAAATGCGCGACCTGATCGAGACGCGGCTAAGCGAGGTGGCTGAGGGTATTGCTGAAACCTTCGGTGGCACTGTCAAAGTCTCCTACACGCGTGGAGTTCCGGTGACGATCAACGCCGAAGAACAGACGGAATTTGCCGCTGAGGCCGCCATTTCCGTAGGTGGCAGCTGTGATGAAGCGCCGATGGTGATGGGGGGCGAGGATTTCTCGTTCATGCTGGAAGAACGCCCCGGGGCCTTCATCGTGCTGGGCAATGGCGACAGCGCCGGGCTGCACCACCCTGAATACAATTTCAACGATGAGATCATCCCGATGGGATGCTCATGGTTTGCCGAAATGGTCGAGCGCCGGATGCCGGCGGCTTGAATTAGGAGAGAGAAGACATGCCAGTTAAGAACCGCTTTGCCGAATTGCAGGCCGAAATCACCGAATGGCGACGGGATATTCATGAAAACCCCGAGATTCTGTTTGAAACCCACCGCACCAGTGCTTTGGTCGCGGACAAACTGAAAGAGTTCGGCTGCGACGAGGTCGTTACCGGGATCGGTCGCACCGGGGTTGTCGGTGTGATCAAGGGCAAATCAGACTCGAGTGGCAAAGTCATCGGTCTGCGTGCTGATATGGATGCGCTGCCGATTCACGAGGCGACGGGGTTGAATTACGCCTCGAAAACCGATGGGGCGATGCATGCTTGTGGCCATGATGGACATACGGCGATGCTGCTCGGGGCGGCGAAATACCTTTCGGAAACGCGTAATTTTGACGGCACTGTAGTGGTCATCTTCCAGCCCGCTGAAGAAGGTGGCGGCGGTGGTCGCGAAATGTGCGAAGACGGCATGATGGCGCGCTGGAATATTCAGGAAGTCTACGGCATGCACAACTGGCCGGGCCGTCCGGTCGGCAGTTTCTCGATCCGTCCGGGTTCGTTCTTTGCCGCGACCGATCAGTTCGACATCACCTTTGAAGGACGCGGTGGCCACGCCGCGAAACCGCAGGAGACCGTGGATACAACCGTGATGACGGCGCAGGCGGTTCTGGCGCTGCAGACGATTGCCTCGCGTAATGCTGATCCGATTGATCAGGTGGTGGTATCGGTGACGTCGTTCGAGACTTCTTCGAAGGCGTTCAACGTGATCCCGCAAACGGTGCAGATCAAAGGCACCGTACGCACCATGAGCAAAGAGATGCGCGATCTTGCCGAGAAACGGATCAACGAGATTTGCGCAGGAGTTGCAGCGACCTTTGGTGGCACGGCGGATGTGACCTATATTCGTGGCTATCCGGTGATGGTGAACAGTGACGAGCAGACCGATTTCGCGGCCGAGGTGGCGAAATCGGTCTCGGGCAGCTGTGACGAGGCGCCCCTTGTCATGGGGGGTGAGGATTTTGCCTTTATGCTCGAAGAGCGTCCGGGGGCTTATATTCTGGTGGGCAATGGCGATACGGCCATGGTTCATCATCCCGAGTATAATTTCAACGACGAGGCCATTCCTGCCGGGTGTAGTTGGTGGGCCGAGATTGTTGAGCAGCGGATGCCTGCTGCTTGATCGGAAGGGTGGGGGCTCTGCCCCCACACCCCCGAGGTATTTTTAGCCAGATGACGAGGGATCGGTGTGTTTTGTCAGCCGAGAGACAGGCGGGAGCAGAGCGTTTCGATCACCGCATCCAACGCCGAACTCTGTGTTTTCACGCAGGCATCGGCTGCCATTCGAGCGGTGTGCAGTTCGGCTTTGTCCGACAGCCAGAGGGTGACAGCATCTGACAATGCGTTGGCCGAGTTGATCCGGACGGCGCCGCCCGTTTTGATGAGCGGCTCAAATGTCTCGGCAAAATTGAAATAACCAGGGCCGGTGATCACCGCAGCCCCCGCCTGAACCGGTTCAAACGGGTTATGGCCGCCGATCTCTTTCAGCGATCCCCCTAGGAAAACGATGGGGCAGAGGGCGTACCAGGTTCCAGTTTCACCCAATGTATCCGCGACATAGACCTGTATGTCTGATGCTATCTGTTGGTCAGCGCTGCGTCGTGCATGCGAAAGACCAGCATCACTCACCAATTTAGCAACGTCGTCTCCACGCTCCGGATGGCGAGGGATCAGCAGCAATAGCAGGTCGGGCCAGCGCTGTAGCAACGCTTTGTGGGCTGCCAGAACCGTTTCTTCTTCCCCTGCATGGGTCGAACTGGCAATCCATATCGGGCGACCATCTATCTGCGCTTGGGTTTCGGTCAGGACATCCTGATTTACGGGCAGCGGGTCAGACATGGCCTTGAGGTTGGTGCCGGGCTGTACGCGATTCGCGTCGGCACCAATTGCGATCAGATTAGCGGCGGTTTTGTCGTTCTGGGTCAGAAATACCTTGAAATGATCCAGAATGAAGCGCGCCGTGTTCGGGCGCTTGTTCCAACTATCCACTGATTTGTCAGATAGCCGGGCATTCAAGAGCGCCAGTGGCGTGCCGCGATTTGCGGCCTCTACGATCAGCCGGGGCCAGATTTCACTTTCTACAAAGATGCCTGCATCGGGTTTCCAGTGGTCCAGAAACTCGCGCACCGGAGCGGCGCTGTCCAATGGCGGATACTGGTGGCGCGTCCGGGCAGGCAAGCGCTTAGCAATCAACGTCGCCGAGGTCGGGGTGCCTGAGGTGATGAGAAACTCAGCATTCGGCAGGCGCTGCCCCAGACGGTTGATCAGGCTTAGAACCGATAGGCTTTCACCCACACTGGCCGCGTGAAACCAGATCAGCTGCCCATCTGGGCGCGGCAAACTGGCATGGCCAAGCCGTTCTTGCTGGCGGCTTTCGGGAACACCCGCAGCGTGCAGTTTGTTGCGTACTTTCCGCCAAATCAGGGGTTCGGCAATAGATATGAGACCGCAGTACAGTTTGTACAGCAGCGTCGGCTGCGCGGATCTATCGGGCATCTCAGCCGCCCGTATGACTCATGTGGCGGCTCATCTGACCGTCGACGGCTTGCCGGGAATAGTCGAAATCATGGCCCTTGGGCTTGAGATTGATGGCTGCGCGGATCGCGTCTTCCAACGGTTTCTCGGTATCGGGATGATCGCGCAGGGGTGCGCGCAGATCAGCCATATCTTCCTGGCCAAGGCACATGTAGATCTCACCAGTGCAGGTCAGGCGCACGCGGTTGCAGCTTTCGCAGAAGTTATGGCTGAGTGGCGTTATGAAACCGATCTTTTGACCGGTCTCCTCAAGCCTGACATACCGCGCCGGACCACCTGTCCGTTCGGCCAGATCAGTGACCGTATAGTGGTTCTGATATTCCTTGCGGACGTCTTTGAGCGACCAATACTGATCCAGCCGGTCTTCGTTGCCGATGTCGCCCATGGGCATCACCTCGATCCAGGTCAGATCCATATCACGTTCGGCACACCATTCGGTGATCTTGGGTAGCTCGGGCTCGTTGAACCCTTTCAGAGCGACAGCGTTGATCTTGATCCGCAGGCCAGCCTTCTGCGCTGCGTCAATGCCGTTCAGCACCTGTTTCAGGCGGCCCCATCGGGTGACCTTGGCGAATTTGTCTTCATCCAGCGTATCGAGCGATACATTCACGCGCCGCACGCCCGCTGCGTAAAGATCATCCGCAAATCGGTGCAATTGTGATCCGTTGGTTGTCAGCGTCAACTCCTTCAGGGCGCCGCTGTCCAGATGTCGGGTCATGCTGTTGAAGAATGACATGATGTTTCGCCTAACCAGTGGTTCGCCCCCGGTGATGCGCAATTTCTCGACGCCCAAATTGACGAAAGTCGTGCACATACGATCCAACTCTTCCAGAGTCAGAAGGTCTTTCTTGGGAAGAAACTTCATATCTTCGGACATGCAGTAGACGCAGCGGAAATCGCAGCGATCCGTAACGGAGACGCGAAGATAGGTGATGGCGCGGGCAAACGGGTCTATTAGCGGAGCTGTCATGGCTCATAGGTAAAGCGGAGGCATGTTCGCGGCAAGTGCCATCTGCGTTTTGGACTGGTACAGTTAGGCGCAGCGCTCTAGGTTTTGTGTTATGAAATATGCTTTGGTTTTAGCTTTTAGCCTCGTTGCCGGTTGCGATGCCGTTCGGTCCACGACGGATCGGGTGTTCGGAAGTTCATCCAACGAGACGGCGGCTGAACCCGTTACAGCAGAGGCGACGGAGGTAACTCCTGAACCTGTGGCTGCCGCAGGGTGGTCTGGCGCCAAAACGACCGTTGCCGGGCTGGGCGATCCCAACACACCGGGGCGCTGGTTGCAGACGCCTCTGGTTCAAACTGAGATCAACGGCCGCGTGGTTGTGCCGCGCACGGGTGCGCAGGCCTATGTGACGCTTGTTCCCGCACCAGGCCCCGAAGGCGGTGGCGGACGGCTGTCGCTTGAAGCCATGCGCGCGCTGTTGGTGCCATATGACGAGTTGGTGGAACTGGAAGTCTATTCCGACTGAGCGCGCAGGTATTTCCCAGCCTCTTTGCGGGCAAAGGGTTTCATGTTTGCGCCGTGCGTTTCCAGAAACGCGACTACGCGCTCTGGATCATGCTTTGACAATTCGCGCAGCCACCATGCGATGGCCTTCTGGATAAACCATTCCCGATCGGAGACATACGTGGCAGCCCAGCCGAGTATACGGTCGCGGCATGCCAGGTCTTCCGGTTTGGGATGGTTCTGTTTGGTCCAGGGCAAGGTGGCGACCAGCGCGGCGCGTTTGGTCCACATGTGGCCCGACGTGGTCCAACGTTCGACCTGGTCCAGCCGGGTTGGATCAGCCGAAAGACGCTTTTGCATCGCCATACAGGCATGATCGGCCACGGCCCAGGCGTCAAAATCCGGTAGCCAGCCTTGCAGCAGGTCCCACACCGCGTCATCCGGTCGGATACGGGCTTGGGTCAGCAGCTTTGCTGCCGCGACCCGCGCTTCATGAATGTTGGTCTGCCATAAGCCATCGGCGACAGCGATGCGGTCGATGACTTCAAGTTCGCGCCGCCAAGCCTTGGTCAGATCATTCAAAACCGGGTTCGGAACGCCCAGATAGGGGCGGTCTACCTTATGGTAGGCCGCCACCTGTTCTGCGCGTTCAGGATCGGCATGGGCTTTGATCTGATCCAGATAGGCTCGCATGCCCGATCACTCAACCGTGACGGATTTTGCCAGATTACGGGGCTGATCAACATCTGTGCCTTTGGCCACCGCCGTGTGGTAGGCCAGCAATTGCGCGGGCACCGAATAGAGAATCGGGGCAAGGCTGGTGTGCACATGTGGCATACGGATCGTGCTCCAAACTCCTTCTTCTGCCTCAGCGATACCGTCATCATCCGAGACAAGGATAACCTTGCCCTTGCGCGCCATCACCTCCTGCATGTTTGAAACTGTCTTGTCGAAAACTGCGTCGCGTGGTGCCATGACAACAACCGGCATATGCTTGTCGATCAGGGCGATGGGGCCGTGCTTCAACTCACCCGAGGCATAGCCTTCGGCGTGGATATAGCTGATTTCCTTGAGTTTCAGCGCGCCTTCCATCGCCAGCGGGTACATGAGGCCACGGCCCAGGAACAGCACGTCGCGCGCTTCGGACAGGCGTTGGGCGGATTGGCGAATAGCGTCGTTCTGATCCAGCGCAGCATTCAGAACAGTCGGCAAACCGCGAAGGGCGGCCGCGTGATCGGCGATCTCTTCATCGCTAAGCGTGCCTCGATCTGCAGCGGCCTTGAGGGCAAGCATCAGCAACACGCTAAGCTGACAGGTGAACGCCTTGGTCGAGGCAACACCGATCTCGACGCCCGCATGGATCGGCAACGCCACATCGCTTTCGCGCGCAATCGAGCTTTCCGCGACATTCACGACCGAGACAATCTTGTCCGCCTTGCCTTCGCAATAGCGCAGGGCAGCAAGCGTGTCGGCGGTTTCGCCCGACTGGCTTACAAACAGCGCCAACGTCCGGTCCGAGATTGGAGGCTCACGATAGCGGAACTCGCTGGCGATATCGACTTCAACCGGCATCTTGGCCAACTGCTCGAACCAGTATTTTGCCGTCAGGCAAGCATAGAATGCCGTGCCGCAGGCCACCATGGTCAGACGGTCCAGCTTGGTGAAATCCAGACCGTCGCCGGGCAATACAACCTGATCGCCTCCGGTCGGAAGATACGAGCGGATGGCTTCGGCCACCACAACAGGCTGCTCGGCAATTTCCTTGGCCATATAATGCTTGTGGCCGCCTTTGTCGGCACGGGTCTGATCGATTTGAATTTGCCGAATTTCGCGGTTGGCAAGCTCTCCCGATTCGGTTCGAATCTCAAGCGAAGTGCGGGTCAGAACCGCCCGATCGCCTTCCTCAAGATAGGTGATGCGATCCGTCAGGGGGGCCAGCGCGATCGCATCAGACCCAACAAACATCTCACCATCGCCGTGACCAATTGCAAGGGGCGAGCCCTTGCGCGCCGCAACAATCAGGTCTTCTTGACCGTCGAACAGAAAGGCGAGCGCAAATGCACCTTTGAGTCGATCAATGGTTTTAAACGCGGCGTCGACCGGAGACAGCCCTTCGGACATGTAGCGTTCCGTCATCAGGGCGACGGTTTCAGTGTCGGTATCCGTCACGAAACCGACCCCATTATCGGCCAGTTCGGCCCGCAGTTCACGATAGTTTTCAACGATGCCGTTGTGCACTACGGCGACAGGCCCGGCCTTGTGCGGATGTGCATTGTTAACCGATGGGGCACCATGGGTGGCCCAGCGTGTGTGACCGATACCGGATTTACCTGGAAGGGGGTTGTGAACCAGAAGGTCGCTTAGGTTCACCAACTTGCCGACAGCCCTCCGACGGCCCAAAGCTCCATCGTTCACAGTCGCGATACCGGCGCTGTCATAACCGCGATACTCAAGCCGCTTCAGTGCTTCGACCAGGATAGGGGCAGCTTCGTGACTGCCCAGAACACCAACAATTCCACACATAACTCAGGCTCCTTTGTCGCGGCGAGCCTTCTTCGCCTTCAACATTTCAAACAATTTACGCGCATAGCCGGGTTTGTTTTCCTGCTTGGAACGCGCTACGGCCAATGCGTCTGGCTCAATATCCTTGGTCACTACGGTCCCCGTGGCGGTCATCGCGCCATCACCCAGAGTGACCGGGGCCACCAGCATCGTGTTCGATCCAATGAACACGTTTTCCCCGATGGTTGTTTTATGCTTCATCACGCCATCATAGTTACATGTGATAGTTCCCGCGCCGATATTGGTCGCCGCCCCGACCGAAGCGTCGCCGATATAGCTAAGGTGATTCACCTTTGCGCCTTCGGCGATTTCGGCATTTTTGATCTCGACAAAGTTGCCAATTTTGGCGTTTTCAGCCAGCTCTGTACCCGGACGCAGCCGGGCATAGGGTCCGACCACCGAACCTCGGCTGACATGGCAGCCTTCGAGATGTGAAAACGCCCGGATCGTTGCGCCGCTTTCCACGGTCACTCCGGGGCCGAAAACCACATTGGGTTCAATGACCGTGTCGCGGCCAATGACGGTATCTGCGGCCAGATACACGGTTTCAGGGGCCATCAGAGTGACCCCCAGATCCAGCAATGCAGACCGTGCTTGCACCTGAAACACCGCATCAGCAGCCGCCAGGTCAGTGCGCGAATTGATGCCCAGCGTCTGAGCTTCGTCGCAGGCAACCGCAGTTACGGACAGCCCTTGGCTGCGGGCGATCTCGACTACGTCGGTCAGATAGTATTCACCCGAGGCGTTATCATTGCCAACTGCATCGATCAGTGAGAACAAGGTCTCGGAATCGCATGCCAAAAGTCCTGAGTTACAGAAGGTTATAGTGCGCTCTTCATCTGTGGCATCCTTGAACTCGACGATCCGCTCCAAGGCATCTCCGTTCATCACAAGGCGGCCATAACGGGCGGGGTCTGCAGCTTCGAATCCTAGAATGACCAGATCGTTTTTTGCGCGCGCTTCGATCATCCGCTGCAGGGTGTCGGGCTGTAGAAACGGGGTATCACCATAGAGGACGACCACATCCCCCTGAAAGCCCTCCAGCGCTGCACGCGCCTGCGCAACCGCGTGTGCGGTGCCAAGTTGTTCTTCCTGCACCGCAATGCTGGCGTTTTCATCTTCGGCTTCAGCCACACACGCGACTGCTTCCGCACCGTGGCCGGTAACAATCACCGTGCGCTCGGGCGACAGGACAGCACCGGCCCGCATGGCGTGAACCAGCATTGGAGCCTGAGCGATCGGATGCAGGACTTTGGGAATATCAGAGTTCATCCTTGTGCCTTTTCCGGCGGCAAGAATGACAAGGGCAGTGCTCATGAAATCGTTTTCTCTTTTGTTTTGTCGCCGCCCGTTTTATCCGCTGTGGGCAAAGGCGCAAGCGGTTCAGCCATCAAAGAAGATTGCCGTTTGCAACACGACATGGCGGAATCCCGCCGGTTCAGGAGGTGAGCATGCGAACGGTAATCTTTGATCTGGATGGAACTTTGGCGGATACATCTGGTGATTTGCTGGCCGCTGCAAACCATTGTTTTCGCGAGATGGGTCATGGGGATGTTCTGTCGCCCGAGCTTGATGCGGCGGTATCGGTACGCGGTGCACGCTTGATGTTGTCCCATGGATTGAAGCGGGTCGGCGCCTATGATGCGGATGTTGTCGAAGCCTATTATCCGGTCTTTTTGGACGTCTATGGGCAGGCGATCGATACGCATACCTATTTCTATCCCGGTGCGCTTGAAGCCGTCGAAACACTGAAAGATGCAGGTTATGGCGTGGGGATTTGCACCAACAAGCCCGAAGGCCTGGCTGATTTGCTGCTGACCCGGATGGGTGTCCGTGATCACTTTGCTTCACTGATCGGTGCAGACACATTACCGGTGCGGAAACCCGACCCTGAACCGTTACGCGAAGCAGCGCGTCGCGCCGGAGGGCACCCTGACCACTGCGTATTGATCGGCGACTCAGATACCGACCGAAATACGGCGCGGGCTGCGGGAGTGCCGTCGGTACTGGTGACATTCGGCCCGTCGGGCGATGAGATGGCTGCGCTGGAGCCCGAGGCGTTGTTGCATCATTTTGATGATTTACCGAAACTGGTCTCCGATTTGATCGGAGCGGCGGCCTGATCCCTTGACCCGCTTAACACTCAGCATAAAAACGGATTCATGACTGAGACATTCACAGGTAATTTCACCCAGCAAGAACCCATTCCCGAAGAGGCGATCGAGGCTGCCTTGGCCGTTTTGCGCCATGGTCGTTTGCACCGCTACAATGTTGCCCCTGGCGAGTTGAGCGAGACGGCTTTGTTGGAGCAGGAATTCGCTGCCCAGATGGGAGCGAAATACTGTCTGGCGGTCTCGTCGGGTGGCTACGCTCTGGCCACAGCTCTGCGGGCGGTGGGGGTTAAGTCGGGCGATCCGGTTTTGACCAACGCGTTCACTCTGGCCCCGGTGCCCGGGGCGATCGCGTCGGTTGGGGCAAAGCCGGTCTTTGTTGGTGTGACCGAAGCCCTGACCATCGATCTGGATGATCTTGAGGCCAAGCTGGATCAGGCGAAGGTGTTGATGCTGAGCCACATGCGAGGGCATCTATGCGATATGGATCGCATGATGCAGACGTGTGATACGGCGGGTGTGATCGTGATCGAAGATTGCGCCCATACCATGGGTGCCGCCTGGCGCGGGCAGCTGTCTGGGCGGCAGGGGGCCATCGGATGTTACTCGTGCCAGACCTATAAACATGTCAATTCGGGCGAGGGCGGGTTGCTGATCACGGATGATCCGAAGCTGGCGGCCAAGGCAACGATGCTCTCTGGCTCATATATGCTGTATGAACGCCATCTGGCCGCGCCCGGGCCGGAGGTGTTCGAGCAGATCAAATACACAACCCCCAATGTCTCGGGTCGGATGGATAATTTGCGTGCAGCGATCTTACGTCCGCAGTTGCGTGATCTTGATCGGCAGGTACAGCGTTGGAATGAACGCTATGTTGTGATTGAGCATGGCCTGCGTGAAACGCCGGGTTTGACGATGGTGGAGCGGCCTGATGCTGAGACCTATGTCGGTTCATCGATACAATTCCTGTTGCTGGACTGGACACCCGAGCGCATTGCCGAGGTAATCCAGCGCTGCGCCGCGCGCGGGGTTGAACTGAAGTGGTTCGGGGGGGCTGAACCGTCGGGATTTACATCACGCTATGACAGTTGGCGTTATGCCGACAGCGCCCCGATGCCGGTCAGTGATCGGATATTGGCCGGGATCATGGATATGCGCGTTCCGCTGACCTTCTCGCTAGAGGATTGTGCCCAAATTGCGCGCATTATCCGGGCTGAAGTCAGCGCTGTCTATCAGTCATAGTCCAGCGGAGTGCGCTCTCAGCGCACGCTCGATTTATCTGAAAACGCCGCCCCTTGCCGGGCGGCGTTTTGCGTTGGCCTGCGTGTCGTCATTGACCCGAGGAGGAAACGCTGCTATCTGATTATTGAACGCTTGTTCATTAATGCAATCGGAGGAGCCCTGCATGTTTATGGCCACAATGCAATTCGATCTGGGCGAGGACGTGAACGCCCTGCGTGAGATGGTGCACCGCTGGGCTCAGGAACGGGTCAAGCCGATGGCGGCCGAGATCGACGCGTCCAATGCCTTTCCGAATGAGCTGTGGAAAGAGATGGGTGAGCTTGGTTTGTTGGGCGTTACAGTCCCTGAAGAATATGGCGGGGCCGGTATGTCCTATCTGGCGCATACGGTGGCAGTTGAGGAAGTGGCGCGCGCCTCGGCCTCGGTATCTTTGTCCTACGGGGCGCATTCGAACTTGTGCGTGAACCAGATCAAGTTGAACGGAACAGAAGAGCAGAAGAAAAAATATCTGCCCGGTCTGATTTCGGGTGAACACGTCGGGGCGTTGGCTATGTCCGAGCCCTCGGCTGGGTCGGATGTGGTTTCCATGAAGCTACGTGCAGAAAAGCGAAACGATCACTATCGGCTGAATGGCAACAAATATTGGATCACCAACGGGCCGGATGCAGACACTCTGGTCGTCTATGCCAAGACCGATCCGGACGCCGGGTCAAAGGGGATCACGGCTTTTCTGATCGAGAAAGAGATGACCGGGTTTTCGACTTCGCCTCATTTCGACAAGCTTGGCATGCGCGGCTCGAACACCGCTGAGTTGATCTTTGAAGATGTTGAAGTGCCGTTCGAGAATGTTCTGGGCGAAGAAGGGCGGGGTGTAGCCGTTCTGATGTCCGGTCTGGACTATGAGCGTGTGGTTCTTGCGGGTATTGGAACCGGGATCATGGCCGCCTGCTTGGATGAAGTGATGCCCTATCTGGCCGAGCGTAAGCAGTTCGGAAAACCGATCGGGAGCTTCCAGCTCATGCAAGGCAAGATCGCGGATATGTACACAGCGATGAATTCGGCGCGGGCCTATGTCTACGAAGTTGCCAAGGCATGCGACCGCGGGGATGTAACCCGTCAGGATGCTGCAGCGTGCTGCCTATATGCCTCGGAACAGGCGATGGTGCAGGCGCATCAAGCCGTTCAGGCGTTGGGTGGTGCCGGATTCCTGTCGGATTCGCCAGTCAGCCGGATTTTCCGAGATGCAAAGCTGATGGAGATCGGCGCGGGCACCAGCGAAATCCGCCGCATGCTGATTGGGCGCGAAATGATGAACGAGATGTTGTGATGGAAAACCCCGCAGTTCATTGAACCACGGGGCTTTTTGCGATTGGATCAGAAACGATGAACGTAGGACAGGCCAATCAGGAACGGGTCGATTTCGGCGGTGCCGATGTCGTTGCCGTCAAGTTTGACGTCCGAGTCGATGTCGAACCAGCGCACATTCAGACGCACCGCGCCTTTTTCCGTGACCATGTAATCCAGACCGGCCTGCAGAGAAACGCCGAAGGAGTTGTCCAGATCGAGATCGCCCAAAGGCGAGTCTTCCTCGAAGAAGATGGTGTAGTTCAGACCGGCGCCGACATAGGGCTTCCACGCGCTATTGGTCGGGAAGTGATAGTTCAGCGACAGAGTAGGCGGAAGATGCTTGACGCTGCCCGCGTCAACGCTGCCACCGAGAGTGACGTCATGCTTGTAGGGGGTCGAGGCCAAGAGCTCGATCCCGAGATTGTCCTGAACGAAGTATTCGACGGTGAAAATCGGACGGGTGTCCGAGTCGATTTCGGCGTCGAACCCGGCCAGAGTCCCATTGTCGGATTTGGGGTCCAGATAGCCGACACCAACACCGACTGTCCAATCGCCTTGGGATTGGGCGAAGGCTGGGGCAGCCAGAGCGACAAGTGCGGTAGAAAGGGTCAAAGCGGCGAGTTTCTTTGTCATATTCGTGCCTTTGCTTGCGTTGATGCCGATGTTTTGGATGCCGCGGCGCAGAAATGCTCTGATCTGCATCAAACTCCGGAAATTGCTGAAGCGGGGAGGCTAGCTGCAACCGCTAATGAAATAAGGGAAAATCAGCATGCATCCCGCTGAGCGCATACCGGGTTTGCGCGGCGACCAAAGCTGGGCGATGCCTTATCGGCTGAACATGGCGCAGCAATGCCTGTCGCAACAATCCGATCGGGTTGCTTTGCTGGATCTGACCCGGGGCGATCCGAGCGTGGTAACATTTGGCGAACTGGAGCTTATGGTTGATGGCATCGCTCGCGCGTTGATAGCTCGGGTCCAGCCAGGAGACCGGGTTGGCGTCTTGCTCAGCCAGTCGCCGTGGTGTGCCGCCGCGCATCTGGCGATCTGGAAGATCGGCGCGATTTCGGTGCCGCTGTTCAAGCTGTTCAAGCACGATGCGCTGGCGTCGCGTGTCAGAGATGCAGGTGCGCGGATCGTTTTGACCGATGCGGAAGGGTCTGCGTTACTGGGTGAATTGGCCCAACCGCTTTTGGTTGATGAGATTAGGCAGGAAGGGGAACCGGTGCCCTTTGCTGATACCGGCCCCGAGGATCCGGCAGTCCTAATCTACACGTCCGGCACTACTGGCAGCCCCAAGGGTGCGCTGCACGGCCATCGCGTGCTGACGGGCCACCTGCCGGGCGTCTCGATCAGCCACAATCACTTGCGCGATGGGGATTGCCTGTGGACGCCAGCAGACTGGGCGTGGATCGGCGGTTTGTTCGACGTTCTGATGCCCGGGCTTGCGCTGGGCGTTCCGGTGGTCGCCACGCGGTTGGACAAATTCACCCCACAGGCCTGCGCCGATGTGATCGCGCGGGCGGGGGTGCGGAACGTCTTCTTTCCACCGACGGCTTTACGGATGCTCAAAGCTGCGGATCAGTCGATACCGGGATTGCGGTCGGTGGCGTCTGGGGGCGAGCCTTTGGGCGCGGAGATGTTGGCTTGGGGCCAGCAGGCGTTTGGTCTGACGATCAACGAGTTTTATGGCCAGACCGAGTGTAACATGGTCGTATCCTCCTGCGCCGAGGACTTCTCCGTTCGCCCCGGCTGTATCGGTAAACCGTTGCCGGGTCATGAGGTGGCGGTAATTGACGATCATGGCCAACCGACGACGGAGGAAGGTGACGTCGCCATCCGGCGCGGTTCGGCCTCAATGCTGCTGGAATACTGGAATAATCCGCAAGCAACGGCTGAGAAATTCCGAGGTGATTGGCTGATCACCGGTGACCGTGGCGTGTGGGAGGGCGATTATCTGCGCTTTGTCGGTCGTGATGATGACGTGATTACCTCGGCAGGATACCGGATTGGCCCGGCTGAGATCGAGGATTGCCTGCTGACCCATCCGTCAGTGGCAACGGTGGGCGTGGTCGGCAAGCCCGATGAGCTGCGGACCGAGATCGTGAAGGCCTATGTGGTATTGAAGCCGGGGGCTGAGGCGTCGGGCGCTGAGTTGCAGAATTGGGTTAAGGACCGTTTGGCGCAGTATTCCTATCCGCGTGAGGTGTCCTTTCTGGAAGAGTTGCCGATGACGGTGACGGGAAAGGTGATCCGGAAGGAATTGAAGGCGCGGGCTGCAGGGGAGGCAATTACATGATGCGAATTGCATTTGCTGCGATGCTAGTACCATCGCTTGTTTCCGCTCAGGGCGCTTGGGTAGACCAGTCGTATATTCAACAATGTTTTTCTCAGACGCAGCATGGCGATAGCTTGTCATCATGTCTCGGTACAGCTGCCAATGCCTGCCAAACTATACCGGGAAATGAAACAACCCTTGGCATCACCGAGTGTATTCAAGCCGAAACCCAAATTTGGGATTCATTTCTAAACGAACAGTATAAACAGCGTCGAGCAGAACTGGCTGAACAAAGTCCCGAACTTTCGGACCAGTTGCGAGATGCTCAACGCGCATGGATCGGATTTCGGGATGCTGAATGTGCTCTAGCCTACGGCATATGGTCTGATGGAACGATACGCTCGATTGTTGCCGCAAATTGCCTGCTGACCGAAACCGCTGAACGCGCTGTGGAATTGCGCGACTTGGGGAAGATGGAATGAAAATAAAATCCAAAGCCATACCAACCTCTGAGGGGTTTAAGGCGAACCGAGCCGCACATCTGGATGCGCTGGCACATATTGCGGATGCCGCCGAAGCGGCCCGCATGGGTGGCGGTGAAAAATCGCGGACGCGGCATGAATCGCGGGGCAAGATGCTGCCGCGTCGTCGGGTGGCGAACCTGCTCGATCCGGGTTCTCCGTTCTTGGAAATCGGCGCGACGGCGGCGCATGGGATGTATGGGGATGCCGCGCCCTGTGCTGGGGTGATCGCCGGGATTGGCCGGGTGCAAGGGCGCGAGGTCATGGTGGTGTGCAATGACGCCACAGTAAAGGGCGGCACCTATTATCCGATGACGGTCAAGAAACACCTCCGCGCGCAGGAGATTGCCGAGGAAAATCATCTGCCCTGCATCTATCTGGTCGACAGTGGCGGTGCGAACCTGCCCAATCAGGATGAGGTTTTCCCCGACCGCGATCACTTTGGCCGCATCTTCTATAATCAGGCGCGGATGAGCGCGAAGGGGATTGCTCAGATCGCCGTTGTAATGGGGTCGTGTACGGCGGGCGGGGCTTACGTTCCGGCGATGTCCGACGTGACGATCATCGTGAAAGAGCAGGGGACGATCTTTTTGGCCGGACCGCCTTTGGTCAAGGCTGCGACGGGGGAGGTTGTGACAGCCGAAGATCTGGGTGGCGGCGATGTGCATACGCGCCTGTCCGGTGTGGCGGATTATCTGGCCGAGGATGATGCGCATGCGTTGGCCTTGGCTCGGCGGGCCGTCGGGTCGTTGGGGGGTGCCGGGCTGAAGCCTGGCCTACAGTTCGAAACACCGGAAGAGCCTGCCTATGATCCCGAGGAAATTTTGGGCGTAGTTCCGGCCGATCTGCGGACGCCCTATGATATCCGCGAGGTGATTGCGCGGCTGGTCGATGGCTCTCGGTTCGACGAGTTCAAACCGCGATTTGGTGAGACGCTGGTGACCGGTTTTGCCCATGTCAAAGGTTGCCCGGTCGGGATCATTGCCAACAACGGTGTGTTGTTTTCTGAGGCCGCGCAGAAGGGTGCGCATTTTGTCGAACTGTGCTCGCAGCGCAAAACCCCGCTGGTCTTCCTGCAGAACATCACCGGCTTCATGGTCGGCCGCAAATACGAAAACGAAGGCATCGCGCGGCACGGGGCCAAGATGGTGACGGCGGTGGCGACGACGAGCGTTCCAAAGATCACAATGCTTGTCGGAGGGTCCTTCGGAGCTGGAAACTACGGCATGGCAGGACGCGCCTATCAGCCTCGGTTCCTGTGGACTTGGCCGAATTCGCGTATCTCAGTGATGGGGGGCGAGCAAGCTGCAGGTGTCCTAGCGACTGTCAAACGCGACGGGATCGAACGACAGGGCGGCACATGGTCGGCTGAGGAAGAAGCTGAATTCAAGCGCCCGACGCTGGGCATGTTCGAAGAACAATCCCACCCGCTTTACGCTTCGGCCCGGCTCTGGGATGACGGCATCATCGACCCGCGCAAAAGCCGCGACGTGCTGGCCCTATCGCTGAGCGCCGCGCTAAACGCCCCGATCGAGGAGACACGTTTCGGCGTGTTCAGGATGTGATGATGGCGTTCTCTGCCAAGATTGAGGATGTGTTCTCCATATCCGGAAAGGGAACCGTACTTTGGCTAACGGCCGTAGTCGGAGAGCCATTGGAAGGCGATCGGTTTGAAACAGAACTAGGTGAAGCGACGGTTCTCGCAATCGGTGCGCCTGGGATTCGCAATCGTGCTTGTCTTACCGGCAAAGAGGTCTCTCCGTACGGAGGTATTCTGACAGATTTACCGATGCCGGAAGCAAGGTCGCTCCACAATACGACTATTCAAACAGTTGAGGGGGCAACATGAACCGTAGTCTAAAGCAAGTGATGGCTCGCTACCCGGGTGCCCAGACCTTCAAGTTTGGCGACAATGCCCAGCTGAGTGCCGAACTGCTGGCCCTCGTGCGGGAGGGCCGAAAAACAGCGACATGTGGTGCTTTGCGAGACTACCCAGAAGGCAGTGCTGATACCCCGGTCGTTGGGCGTCAGGATATTGCGCTGGAATGGGATGATCGCCCCGCTTTGGTGATCGAAACGGTCGAGGTCTCGACCTGCCGATATTGCGATGTGACCGAAGACTTTGCGTTGGCCGAGGGTGAGAATGAAACGCTTGAGGGATGGCGCGAGGATCATCGCCGGTATTTCGAACGCAATGGCGGGTTCGATCCCGAGATGGAATTGCTGTGCGAACGCTTCCGCCTTGTCGAAGATCTGGCGGTTAAGGGGTAAGCTATGTTTAACAAAATCCTGATTGCCAACCGCGGCGAGATCGCCTGCCGGGTCATGGAAACTGCTCAGAAGATGGGCGTATATTGTGTGGCTGTGTATTCGGATGCTGATGCATCGGCCAAGCATGCGCAAATGGCGGATGAAGCGGTGCATATTGGTGGCGCGGCCCCAGCCGAAAGCTATCTGAAGGGTGATGTGATCATTCAGGCGGCGCTGGATACAGGAGCGCAGGCGATCCATCCTGGTTATGGGTTCTTGTCCGAAAACCCGGATTTTGTGGATGCAGTCGAGGCTGCAGGTCTGACCTTCATCGGGCCATCGGCGGACGCGATCCGCAAGATGGGCCTTAAGGATGCAGCCAAGGTATTGATGGAGGACGCAGGAGTTCCCGTCGTCCCCGGCTATCATGGCGACAATCAGGACCCTGAACATCTGGCTGGCGCGGCAGACACAATCGGGTATCCCATTTTGATCAAGGCCGTTGCAGGTGGTGGTGGCAAGGGGATGCGGCTGGTCGAGGCGCCCGAGGAGTTCTCGGCTGCATTGGACAGCGCGCGCGGTGAGGCAAAGACGGCGTTCGGTAATGATGCTGTACTTGTCGAGAAATTCGTCGCCAAGCCCCGCCATATCGAGGTGCAGGTGTTCGGCGATGGCACCCATGCGGTGCATCTGTTTGAACGCGACTGCTCGTTGCAGCGGCGACATCAGAAAGTGATCGAAGAGGCCCCAGCCCCTGGAATGACTGCCGAGATGCGTGAGGCGATGGGGCAGGCGGGCGTGCGCGCGGCTGAGGCGATTGGCTACAAAGGTGCAGGGACGGTTGAGTTCATCGTCGATGCCTCGGACGGGCTGCGCCCGGATCGGTTCTGGTTCATGGAGATGAACACGCGCCTGCAAGTCGAGCACCCGGTGACCGAGGCCATTACCGGCGTTGATCTGGTCGAATGGCAGTTGCGCGTAGCAGCGGGTGAAAGCCTGCCGAAGCGGCAGGGCGATTTGTCGATCCGCGGACATTCCTTTGAGGCGAGGCTTTATGCCGAAGATGTGCCCAAAGGCTTTCTGCCTGCGACGGGTACGCTGACTCATCTACAGTTCCCGGAAGGCTGCCGTGCCGACAGTGGCGTGCGCGCCGGGGATACGATCAGCCCATGGTACGACCCTATGATCGCCAAGGTCGTGGTGCATGGCCCGACACGCGCGGTCGCTTTGGAAAATCTCCACCGGACCTTGCGCCAGACCGAGGTCGCCGGGACTGTCACAAATCTCGCCTTCCTTGGTGCTCTGACGCGGCACAGCGGGTTTGCATCGGGCGACGTGGATACCGGGCTGATCGGGCGGGATCTTGAGGCTCTGGTAGAGGTCGCTGATTCAGGTCATGCGTCAACGGTGGCTGCGGCGATGACGGCGCTGGGCCTGATAGAGACTGCCTCTGAGACAGGCTTCACCCTTTGGGGGGCATTGCACCGGGCTGTGCAGCTAATGCGCGACGGAGAGGTCATTGATTTGGACGTGCAGGTTGAAAACCCGCATCGGCAGGTTTGGACTGTTAACGGCGCGCAGGTGATTGCGCAGCGAAATGGCGGTTGGATTATTGACGGAAAGCCAATGCCCAACGTCGCCATCGCAGGATCTCAGGTCACCGTGTTCGACGATTACGGGCAGGTGTTTGACGTTATCGATCCTCTGGATCGCGATGCAAGTGCTGCAGGTGACACCAACGTGATCGAGGCGCCGATGCCCGGGCTGGTCAAGGCCGTCTTCGCCTCGGCGGGACAGGAGGTGAAAGAGGGCGACCGGCTGGCCATTCTGGAAGCGATGAAGATGGAGCATTCTTTGTTGGCCGCCCGAGATGGGGTGGTCGCGGAAGTGTTGGCCGAGGCAGGTGCACAGGTCGAGGCCGGTGCAGCGTTGGTTCGGTTGGCCGAGGATTGATCTGTTCGGCCCGCGGATTGCGTGGCACAGTCGGGCCATCCGCAATTGAAACGATAAGAAACCGGGAAGGGATGCGCTGATGAAAGAACGGGTCGAAATATTCGAGGTCGGGCCACGCGACGGCCTGCAGAACGAACAGCGCGAGATCCCGGTGGCCGAGAAGGTCGCCTTGGTCGATTGCCTCAGCCGGGCCGGTTTCAACCGGATCGAAGTTGCCAGTTTTGTCTCACCGAAATGGGTCCCGCAAATGGCGGGCAGCGGTGAAGTTATGGCTGGAATCACACGGACCGAAGGCGTGCGGTACGCTGCGCTGACGCCGAATATGCGCGGGTATGAGGACGCGTTGGCAGCCAAGGCAGATGAGATCGCGGTGTTTGCTTCGGCGTCCGAGGGGTTCTCGAAAGCGAACATAAACGCAACGATTGCCGAATCCATCGAACGCTTTGTGCCCATTCTCGAAGCAGCACGACATATTGATCTGCCCGTCCGGGGCTATGTCTCGTGCGTGACCGACTGTCCCTATGACGGCCCGACCCCGCCCGAGAAGGTGGCCGAGGTAGCGGACGCGCTGTTTGCCCATGGCTGCTATGAGATTTCGCTGGGGGACACAATTGGGCAGGGAACGCCGGACAAGATTGCTCATATGCTGCTGGCCGTGCGCGAACGAGTGCCGGTTACCCGACTTGCAGGACATTTTCATGACACCAACGGGCGGGCAATCGACAACATAGACGCTTCGCTTGCCTTGGGTGTGCGGGTATTTGATACCGCCGTGGGCGGGCTGGGTGGTTGCCCTTATGCGCCGGGTGCGGCCGGTAATGTCGCAACCGAAGCCGTGACCGCACATCTGGAACGGTTGGGATATGAGACCGGTCTGGATGTGCCGGTTCTGGAACAGGCGGCGCGCATGGCGCGGGCAATGCGGGCGGAATAAGATATGTTCGAGACCATTACGCTGAACACAGACGCGCGTGGCGTGGCCACTCTGACGCTGGATCGACCCGAGAAGCACAACGCACTGTCGGCTCAGATGATTGCAGAGCTAACCCAGGCCGCTGGGCAATTGGCAAATGATGATGCGGTGCGGGTGGTGGTTCTGGCCGCCTCGGGCAAGAGCTTTTGCGCCGGGGGAGATCTGGGTTGGATGCAGGCGCAGATGGCTGCCGATCCCGAGACGCGTTTTGCCGAAGCGCGCAAGCTGGCTGAGATGCTGAATGCCTTAAATACGCTGCCCAAACCCTTGATCGGCGCGTTGCAGGGAAACGCGTTTGGTGGAGGTGTCGGGATGGCCTCGGTCTGCGATGTGGCGATCGGTGTGGAAAGCCTGAAGATGGGTCTGACCGAGACGCGGCTTGGCCTGATCCCGGCGACGATTGGACCCTATGTCATTGCCCGAATGGGCGAAGCACGGTCGCGGCGCGTCTTTATGTCTGCCCGCCTGTTCGAAGCGGCGGAAGCGGTCGAACTGGGCCTGTTGACCCGCGCGGTGCCCGCTGTGGCGTTGGCCGAGGCGGTCGAAGCTGAGGTGCAACCCTATCTGTCCTGTGCACCCGGTGCGGTGTCTTCGGCCAAGCAGCTGATCCAGTCACTTGGGCCGCGAATTGATGACGCGGTGATTGACCACACCATTCGACAGCTTGTCGCGCGTTGGGAAACTGATGAGGCGCAAGAGGGAATCGGCGCCTTTTTCGACAAACGAAAACCTACATGGATTAGTTAGGTTTAGCCGATCGCTTTGTTCCAGAAGTATTCTCCGCAATAGCCCGCTGGATGATTGTAACAATGCCGACCTGCGCGTTTCTGTTCGGTTGACCCTCTGACCCCACAGGGATAGAGAATGTCCAGTCAAATCGCCAATTGACGGCGCACCCTTTCGGGACTTGCGCAGGAAAGGAGCTATACGTGGAAGACCTGCTGCGGGAGTACCTCCCGATTCTGGTGTTTCTGGCCGTTGCCGTGGGCCTTGGAATCGTACTGATTCTGGCTTCTGTGGTCCTGGCTGTCCGCAATCCCGACCCCGAAAAGGTCAGCGCCTATGAATGTGGCTTCAACGCATTCGACGATGCGCGGATGAAATTCGACGTCCGATTCTATTTGGTCGCGATTCTCTTCATCATCTTCGATCTGGAAATCGCCTTCCTGTTCCCCTGGGCCGTTGGCTTCAAAGACATCAGCGATGTTGGGTTCTGGTCGATGATGGTGTTCCTGGCGGTGCTGACCATCGGCTTTGCCTATGAATGGAAGAAAGGGGCCCTGGAATGGGAGTGATGACGGGCGCAAACACCGCCGGCGTCGACAAGGAAGTCGCCACCCAGGCCCTGAACGCGGAACTGCAGGACAAGGGGTTTCTGCTGACCTCGACCGAAGACATCATCAACTGGGCGCGGACCGGTAGCTTGCACTGGATGACCTTTGGTCTGGCCTGCTGCGCGGTAGAGATGATGCACACGTCGATGCCACGGTATGACGCGGAACGGTTCGGCATCGCGCCTCGTGCGTCTCCGCGCCAGTCTGATGTGATGATCGTCGCTGGAACGCTGACCAACAAGATGGCCCCGGCGCTGCGCAAGGTTTATGACCAGATGCCCGAGCCGCGCTATGTGATCTCGATGGGGTCCTGCGCGAATGGCGGTGGGTATTACCACTATTCCTATTCCGTGGTGCGCGGCTGTGACCGCGTGGTTCCGGTGGATATCTATGTCCCCGGTTGCCCCCCCACCGCCGAGGCGCTGCTTTACGGTCTGATGCAGTTGCAACGCAAAATCCGCCGCACCGGCACCATTGTGCGCTAAGGGAGAGGGCAGATGAGCGAAGCACTCAAAGAACTCGGCGCGCAGCTGGAACTGAAACGGGCCGATTGCGTTCTGTCTTGGGATGTCACCCATGGTGAGCTGAACGTCGATGTGGCTCCTTCGAATCTGGTGGAATTCATTGAGTTTCTCAAAAGTGACCGGACCTGCCAGTTCTCGACCCTGGTTGACATCACCGGCGTCGACTACCCCGAACGGGCCAAGCGGTTCGATGTGGTCTACCACTTCCTGTCAATGTATCAGAACCAGCGCATTCGCTTGCGAGTCTCGATCCGAGAAGATGACATGGTGCCTTCAATCGTGGACGTGCACCCCTCTGCCAATTGGTTCGAGCGCGAGGTGTTCGACATGTTCGGCATCCTGTTCTCAGGTCATCCAGACTTGCGACGCATCCTTACGGATTATGGTTTCCGCGGCTATCCGCTGCGCAAGGATTTCCCGACCACTGGCTATACTGAAGTCCGCTATGACGAAGCGCAAAAGCGCGTGGTCTACGAACCGGTCTCATTGGTTCAGGAATACCGTCAATTTGATTTCATGTCCCCGTGGGAAGGTGCGAACTACATTCTTCCGGGGGATGAAAAACAGGAGTCGTAAGTCATGGAGTTCCTGATCTGGATTGCCGTCACGGTTGCCACGATTATCCCGATGCTGAAACTGCTACCGCATTTCGGGATCGAGAAATACTGGGTCGTAGCCTGCGTCATCCCGATTGGAACGCTGATCCTGATTTGGATCATGGCCATGAAACTGCAAGAGATGGAGCACCGCTGATGGGTCTGGGGGAACTGATTGCGTTTGGGGCGCTTGGGGTTCTGCTGGCTGGGGCCGCTGCCAAGGCAGCTGAGGCGGAAAAGGTCCGGGTACGGGCCGAAGCGAAGAAGAAACGAGGGCGTTGATGGACGGCTCAAGATACGATGACGGCAGCACGGACGCGCTGAGCGGAGAACAGAAGATCCGCAACTTCAACATTAACTTCGGCCCGCAACACCCTGCGGCGCACGGAGTTCTGCGACTTGTGCTTGAGCTGGACGGCGAGATCGTCGAACGTTGCGACCCGCATATCGGCCTATTGCACCGTGGTACCGAAAAGCTGATGGAAAGCCGGACGTATCTGCAGAATCTGCCGTATTTCGACCGTCTTGATTACGTGGCACCGATGAACCAGGAACATGCCTGGTGTCTGGCCATCGAAAAACTGACCGGTGTTGAAGTACCGCGTCGCGGATCGCTGATCCGGGTGCTGTATTCCGAGATCGGCCGCATCCTGAACCACCTGCTGAACGTGACCACGCAGGCGATGGATGTGGGCGCGCTGACCCCACCTTTGTGGGGGTTCGAGGAACGCGAGAAGTTGATGGTGTTCTATGAGCGGGCTTGCGGCGCGCGCCTGCACGCCGCCTATTTCCGCCCCGGCGGTGTCCACCAAGATCTGCCGCCGGAATTGCTGGATGATATCGAGGCGTGGAGCCATGAATTCCCTGCCGTTCTGGACGACATTGACGGACTGCTGACCGAAAACCGCATCTTCAAACAGCGCAACGCCGATATCGGCGTCGTAACCGAGGATGACATTCAGAAATACGGCTTCTCGGGCGTGATGGTGCGTGGATCGGGTCTGGCCTGGGACCTGCGTCGCGCGCAGCCCTATGAGTGCTATGACGAGTTCGAGTTTCAGATCCCCGTCGGCAAAAACGGCGACTGCTATGACCGCTATCTCGTCCGCATGGAAGAGATGCGCCAGTCGCTGCTGATCATCCGTCAGGCCATCGCCAAAATCCGTGACTGCCCCGGTGACGTTCTGGCACGCGGCAAGATCACCCCGCCGAAACGTTCGGACATGAAGACCTCGATGGAAAGTCTGATCCATCACTTCAAGCTCTATACCGAAGGCTTCCACGTCCCTGCGGGCGAGGTCTATGCCGCTGTCGAAGCCCCCAAGGGCGAGTTCGGCGTCTATTTGGTCGCCGACGGCACCAACAAGCCCTACCGCGCCAAACTCCGCGCGCCGGGTTTCCTGCACCTGCAAGCCATGGACCACGTTGCCGGAGGACACCAACTGGCCGACGTCGCCGCCATCATCGGCACCATGGACGTCGTATTTGGAGAGATTGACCGCTAATGCTCCGCCGTCTTCACCCCGAACAACCCGAAAGCTTTGCCTTTACCGCTGCCAACCAGCAATGGGCCGAAGCGCAGATCACCAAATACCCCGAAGGCCGTCAGGCCAGCGCGGTGATCCCGCTGCTGTGGCGTGCGCAAGAACAAGAGGGCTGGCTGAGCCGTCCGGCGATTGAATCCGTCGCCGACATGCTGGGTATGGCCTATATCCGCGTGCTTGAGGTCGCGTCGTTCTACTTCATGTTCCAGCTGCAGCCGGTTGGATCGGTGGCACATATTCAGGTGTGCGGCACGACATCCTGCATGATCTGCGGGGCCGAGGATCTGATTGCGGTCTGCAAGGAAAAGATCGCGACCAAGCCGCATGAACTGTCTGCTGACGGTAAGCTGAGCTGGGAAGAGGTGGAATGCCTCGGATCTTGCACCAATGCCCCGATGGCGCAGATCGGTAAGGATTATTACGAAGATCTGACGACCGAGAGCTTTGGCAAGATTCTCGATGATCTGGTGGCGGGCAAAGTGCCGACTCCGGGTCCTCAGAACGGGCGCTATGCGGCGGAACCCCTCAAAGGGCTGACAAGCCTGACAGAATATGACAGCGGCAGAACGCAGTATAACGCCAGCGTCCAGCTAGCGAGCGATCTGGGTGATACCGTCAAGCGCATCGACGGGACCGAGGTTCCGATCCTGACCCCGTGGCTGGGCAAGGATGGCAAAGCAGCAGCGACCAAAGCCGCGCCGAAGCCACCCAAAGCGCCGACCCCCGCGAAACCAGCTGTGAAACAGGCCGCAGAAGCGAAAGCAGCGAAAGAGGATCAGCCGGAAACGCTGAAAGAAGCGCGGGGTGGCAAGCCGGATGATCTCAAGATGCTCAAGGGCGTTGGTCCGAAGCTGGAAGAAACCCTGAACGGGCTGGGCTTTTATCATTATGACCAGATCGCTGCATGGACGCCTGAGCAGGTGGCCTGGGTCGATGCACGGCTGAAATTCAAAGGCCGGATCGAGCGGGACGGGTGGATCGAACAAGCCGCGAAACTGGCTGCAGGTGAAGAAACCGAGTTTGCCAAACGTGCCAAAGAAGACGGCACTTACGAAGATTAAACGAGTGCCCGCCTAGGGCATCAGGACAAGATGGATACGGACAAGGAACTGGCCATAGCCCGCAAGGGCCGACATATCGGCATCGTCATTGCGGTGACGATGGTGATTTGGCTTGGAATGACCTTGTTCATTGGCCCTGCAATCGGATTGCCGGGGCGTTATGCGCTGCTGTTTGATTTTGCCGCTTTGGCAGGATTCATCTATGCGGGCGTCAACATATTTCAACTCTGGCGCATGCGTCAGGACAGCCAAAGGTAACACGCGATGCTGAAGGATCAGGACAGGATCTTTACCAACATCTACGGGATGCATGAGCGCACGTTGAAAGGCGCGCAGGCCCGCGGGCATTGGGACGGCACCGCTGGCCTGATCGAGAAAGGCCGCGACTGGATCATCCAGACAATGAAAGACTCAGGTCTGCGCGGCCGTGGTGGTGCGGGTTTCCCGACCGGTCTGAAATGGTCTTTCATGCCCAAGGAAAGCGATGGTCGCCCGGCTTATCTGGTGGTGAACGCGGATGAATCCGAACCCGGGACGTGCAAAGACCGCGAGATTATGCGTCATGATCCGCACACGCTGATCGAGGGGTGCCTGATCGCGTCTTTCGCAATGAACGCGCATACTTGCTACATCTACCTGCGCGGCGAATACATCCGCGAGCGTGAGGCTCTGCAGGCCGCGATTGACGAAGCCTATGACGCGGGTCTGCTCGGGAAGAATGCTGCTGGTTCCGGCTGGGATTTCGACCTGTTCCTGCATCACGGCGCTGGGGCTTATATCTGCGGCGAGGAAACTGCTCTGATCGAAAGCCTTGAGGGCAAGAAGGGTATGCCGCGCATGAAGCCTCCGTTTCCGGCGGGAGCGGGTCTTTATGGCTGCCCGACCACGGTGAACAATGTGGAATCGATTGCCGTTGTACCCACGATTCTGCGGCGTGGTGCCGACTGGTTCGCAGGCTTTGGCCGTCAGAACAACGCGGGCACCAAGCTGTTTGCGATCTCGGGCCATGTGAACAACCCCTGTGTCGTCGAAGAGGCGATGTCGATCTCCTTCGAAGAGCTGATTGAAACCCATTGCGGCGGCATTCGTGGCGGCTGGGACAATCTGCTGGCGGTAATACCCGGCGGGTCTTCGGTGCCATGCGTGCGCGGTGAGAACATGCGCGACGCGATCATGGATTTTGACTATCTGCGCGGAGAACTGGGTTCGGGTCTGGGCACGGCAGCGGTCATCGTGATGGACAGGTCCACCGACATCATCAAGGCAATCTGGCGGTTGTCGAAGTTCTACAAGCACGAAAGTTGCGGCCAGTGTACGCCATGTCGTGAAGGCACTGGTTGGATGATGCGCGTGATGGACCGTCTTGTACGCGGTGAAGCCGAACTGGAAGAGATCGACATGCTGTTTGACGTCACCAAACAGGTTGAAGGCCACACAATCTGCGCCCTTGGCGATGCCGCCGCTTGGCCGATCCAAGGTCTGATCCGCAATTTCCGAGAAGAAATAGAGGACCGCATCAAGGCCCAGAAATCGGGCCGCATGGGTGCGATGGCAGCGGAGTAAAATCGATGGAAGTCTATGCCGAATATTCCCACGCGATCGCCGCTTTGGTGATCTTTACCCTGATCGTTCTGTTCATGTCGCCGTTCTCGGCGCTTGCAAAAGCGGGCAAGGGGCTGGCACCGGGGGCCACTCCGGATCAGGATTATTCGGACAGGGCCTATCGTTTGAACCGCGCTTATCTGAACGGCACTGAAACTCTGCCTGCCTTTTCGACTGTTACAGTCGCGGCGATCCTGTTGGGGGCCAGCCCGTTCTGGGTGAACCTGCTGGCCTCAATAGCGCTGCTGGCGCGGGTTGTTATGTTGGTGATTCACCTGCGCGGGATCGGCAAGCCGCATAGCGGGGTCCGGTCTGTTGCTTATGTGGTTGGATGGGCCTGCATGTTCATTCTTGGCCTTATTGCGTTGGTGGCCGCGTTTTGATCCAGCCCGAAGGATATCATCTGGCCGAGTTGAATGTCGGCCGTTTGTTGGCGCCAACAGACGATCCGCGCGTGGCTGAATTCATGGCCAACCTGGATCGCGTCAACGGGCTTGGCAAGCGGATGTCCGGCTTTGTCTGGATGATGGAAGGGTCCGGAGAACCGGGAACAGGCAACACCGAAAACAGCATCGGGGATGATCCGCAATTCGTCGCGAACCTGACGGTTTGGGAAGACGTCGCCAGCCTTGAGAAATTTGTTTGGGGGACTATCCACAAACAGTTCTACGAGCGTCGGCAAGAGTGGTTCGAAATCCTTGGCGAACAACATTTTGTCATGTGGTGGGTGCGGGAAGGGCATTGCCCCAGTTTGGCCGAAGCGCTGGATCGTCTGGAAAAGCTGCGCTCGGAAGGACCCAGCGAGCATGCCTTTGGGTGGGCAGAATTGAAACAGGCCAGCAAGTGGCGCGACAATCGTTGCGTACAGGTCGCGGCGGAGTGAACGGGATGTTGATTCATACGCTTTCTCCTGCGCATCAGCGGATGCCACAAGCGCCAGCCACGAAACAGGAGTGGTCATGATGGCGAAACGCGTATTCGTAATGACAATGGTATTGGTGGGAAGCTTACTTGTATCTGCCTGCGGTACAGCGAAATCGAGGGCGACCCGCGTGGCGTTTGACGGCATTTTCTTCAACGCCAACGCTAAACACGTGGATAAGAAGACGACACCTACCGATTTCACTGTGACTGTGAATGGCGTTTCGCAGTCATTGGAAGGCGCACGCGAAGCAGGCCGTTATGAGGGCACAAAATTCTGCATTCAGAATTTTGGATCGTCCAGAATTGTATGGAAGGTTGGGCCGGAGACCGAGCCGCAAAATCTACGGATCGAAAACGATAAGCTCACATATGCCGGAAGCTGTCAGCGACCATGAGCCACCGTATCGCATATCACGGCAAAACCCATGGGCTGTTATTGCATAGCAGCCCGGCTGACCGCCGTCTTGGGAATCCCAAGACGAAAGGAAATGTCATGACCGTTGTACGACTTCTGGCCGCGATTTGCGCGATTTCGATGCCTGTAATGGCCGAAGCCAAACCACCCTTGAGGGATGTCAAAGAGATCGACAACGAACTCTACTACATCGCGATCGCAAATGAGATTTCGGAGTACTGTCCGTCGATCAGCGGGCGTCGACTTAAGGCGATTGGGGTGATGTGGGATCTGCGGTCCAAGGCGAACAAATTGGGATATTCGGACAAGGAAATCCGCGCCTATGTGGACTCGGATGCCGAAAAAGACAGGATGCGCGCCAAGGGTGAGGCGTATCTGATCCAAAACGGCGTGTCTTATGAAAATCCCAATTCTTTCTGCACGTTAGGGCGGAAAGAGATTGAAAGAAACAGCGCCATAGGCGTGTATTTGAGGGCGAACTAGCGATGTCTGACCTCCGCAAAGTCAATATCGACGGGCAGGAAATCGAAGTCGATGGCGCGATGACACTGATCCAGGCCTGCGAGCAGGCCGGGGTCGAGGTGCCGCGCTTTTGCTATCACGAGCGTCTGTCGATTGCCGGGAACTGCCGGATGTGTCTGGTCGAGGTCGTGGGCGGCCCGCCGAAACCGGCGGCCTCCTGCGCGATGCAGGTGCGCGATCTGCGTCCGGGTCCGGAAGGGCAGGCACCGGTGGTCAAGACGAACTCGCCCATGGTCAAGAAGGCCCGCGAAGGGGTGATGGAGTTTCTGCTGATCAACCACCCGCTGGATTGCCCGATCTGCGATCAGGGCGGTGAGTGTGACCTGCAGGATCAGGCCATGGCCTATGGTCTGTCAGGGACGCGCTTCAAAGAAGCCAAGCGTGCCGTGGATGATCTGGACCTTGGTCCGCTGGTTGGCACCGCGATGACTCGCTGCATCAGTTGTACTCGTTGCGTGCGCTTCACCACAGAGGTCGCCGGGATCACCCAGATGGGTCAGACCGGACGCGGCGAAGATGCCGAGATCACCTCGTACCTGAACCAGACGCTGGATTCGAACCTGCAGGGCAACATCATCGATCTGTGCCCGGTAGGGGCGTTGACCTCGAAGCCATATGCATTCACCGCTCGCCCTTGGGAACTGACCAAAACCGAGAGTATCGACGTGATGGACGCTTTGGGCTCAAGCATCCGTGTAGATACCAAAGGGCGTGAAGTGATGCGCTTTCTGCCGCGCAACCATGACGGTGTGAACGAGGAATGGATCAGCGACAAGACCCGCTTTGTCTGGGACGGCTTACGGCGTCAGCGACTGGACAGGCCTTATGTGCGCGAAAACGGCAAGCTGCGTCCTGCCACATGGCCAGAAGCACTGAACAAAGCTGCTGAGGTTCTTAAGGGGGCCGAGAAACCGGCTGGGATCGTAGGTGATCTGGCTTCGGTTGAGGCCATCTATGCGCTGAAACAGATGATCGAAGGGCAAGGCGGTATCGTTGAGTGCCGCACCGACGGCGCCAAACTGCCTGCGGGTAACCGAGCAGCCTATGCCGGGACCGCGGCAATCGAAGATATTGATGCGGCTGAACGTATCCTGTTGATCGGGACCAACCCGCGTGACGAGGCTCCGGTTTTGAATGCTCGTATCCGCAAGGCCTGGGCACACGGTGCCGAGGTGGCCCTGGTCGGGCCTGCCGTCGATCTGACCTATGAGTATCACCATTTAGGCGGCGACCGTGCCGCGCTGCAGACCGTCGTTGATATGGGTGGTGACGATGAGATCAAGAGCAAGCGCTCTCTTGTCATCGTCGGGCAGGGCGCGCTGCAGGAGGCCGATGGCTCTGCCGTTCTGGCCGCCGCGCAAGCCATTGCAAGAAATACCGAAAGTGGGCTGATCGTTCTGCACACCGCAGCATCGCGCGTGGGTGCGATGGATGTGGATGCGACCAACGAAAGTGGCATGGAGGCGGTCAACGCGGCCGATGTGATCTATAACCTCGGTGCCGATGAGGTCGAGATCGGCGAGGGTGCTTTTGTGATCTATCAGGGTAGTCACGGCGATCGTGGCGCGCACCGCGCAGATGTGATCCTGCCGGGGGCGGCTTACACAGAAGAAAACGGTCTGTTCGTGAACACCGAAGGGCGTCCTCAACTCGCCATGCGCGCAGGCTTTGCACCGGGAGAGGCCAAGGAAAACTGGGCAATCCTAAGGGCGTTATCTGCCGAGCTGGGGGCCGCTCTGCCCTACGATACATTGGCTCAATTGCGCACCTCCTTGCTCGAATCTGTTCCGCATCTGGCGCGCATTGATGAGGTGATTGAGAATGAAGCAGTGGCGCTACAAGCCGGAAAATTGGGTGAAGTCAGCTTCCGCAACGCAATCAAGGATTTCTACCTGACCAACCCGATTGCCCGCGCCTCGCAATTGATGGCCGAACTATCGGCACAGGCGCAGACCCGCAAGACTGAGAAGATTGCGGCTGAATGAACCAGAAACGTTTCATATCGCAGACGTACGCGGTGCCCGGGTGGCAGATAGCCGCGCCGGATTTGCGTGTGAAATTGAAGATTAAGGGTGGCGTACAGACGGCAGATGCTGTTTACACCAACGCGCCGACCCAGCCGCAGATTGCGCAGGCATCTGGCCTTTGCATCGCACGCGGAAACCAAAATACCCACGGTGTGAGGACCAATGGCTGACTTCTTTAACACCCCAGGCGGAATAGCCATCATCATTCTGGCGCAAGTGCTTGCTGTTGTTGCGTTCGTGATGATCTCGCTGTTGTTCCTCGTTTACGGCGACCGCAAGATCTGGGCCGCCGTCCAGATGCGTCGCGGCCCCAACGTTGTCGGCGTATACGGCCTGCTGCAATCGGTGGCGGACGCACTGAAATATGTGGTGAAAGAGGTCGTCATTCCCGCAGGTGCCGACCGTACAGTGTTTATCCTCGCACCATTGACCAGTTTTGTCCTCGCGATGATCGCCTGGGCGGTGATCCCGTTCAACGATGGCTGGGTCCTGTCGGACATCAACGTCGCCATCCTCTATGTCTTCGCAGTCTCATCGCTTGAGGTTTATGGCGTGATTATGGGTGGTTGGGCGTCGAACTCAAAGTATCCATTCCTTGGGTCGCTGCGCTCTGCCGCGCAGATGATTTCATACGAGGTATCCATCGGTCTGATCATCATCGGCATCATCATCTCGACCGGTTCGATGAACTTTGGTGATATCGTCCGCGCACAGGATGGCTCGTTCGGGTTCTTCGGCTGGTACTGGCTGCCGCATTTCCCGATGGTGTTCCTGTTTTTCATCTCGGCATTGGCTGAAACCAACCGGCCACCCTTCGATCTGCCCGAGGCGGAATCGGAACTGGTTGCAGGCTATCAGGTCGAATACTCGGCCACGCCTTTCCTGCTTTTCATGGCCGGTGAATACATCGCCATCTTCCTGATGTGTGCTCTGACCACACTGCTGTTCTTTGGCGGCTGGCTGTCCCCGATCCCAGGCCTGCCTGACGGCGTATTGTGGATGGTTGCCAAGATGGCGTTCTTCTTCTTCATCTTCGCGATGGTCAAGGCGATCACACCCCGCTACCGCTATGACCAGTTGATGCGCCTGGGTTGGAAAGTGTTCTTGCCGTTCAGCCTCGTCTGGGTCGTCTTCGTGGCCTTCGCGGCGAAATTCGACTGGTTCTGGGGCGCGTTTGCCCGTTGGAGCGTAGGAGGCTGATATGACTCAAATCGACTACACCCGCGCCGCCAAATATTTCCTGCTGCAGGACTTCTGGGTCGGAATGAAATTGGGCTTGAAATACTTCTTCGCCCCAAAAGCCACCGTGAACTACCCGCATGAAAAGGGGCCCTTGTCCCCGCGGTTCCGGGGTGAACATGCCCTGCGCCGTTATCCGAACGGTGAGGAACGCTGCATCGCCTGCAAACTGTGCGAAGCGATCTGTCCTGCACAAGCCATCACCATCGATGCCGAGCCGCGCGAAGACGGAAGCCGCCGCACCACGCGCTATGACATCGACATGACCAAATGCATCTATTGCGGTTTCTGCCAGGAGGCATGTCCGGTTGATGCCATCGTCGAGGGCCCGAATTTCGAATTCGCCACCGAAACCCGGGAAGAGTTGTTCTACGACAAGCAGAAACTGCTGGATAACGGCGAACGCTGGGAAGCCGAAATTGCTCGCAATCTGGAAATGGACGCGCCGTACAGATGAGTGACAGTCCGACAAATCCGTTCGAGCTGATGATGAAGCAAGCTCAGGACATGGCCAAGGCGATGAACCCGGCGATGGAGAATTTCTCGCCCAAAGGGTTTGAGGCGTTGTGGCCGACCATGCCGAAAGAGGTCATGGAGATGATGTTCGGCAATACCGTCAACAAGGACGGGCTGGATGCCAAGACACGCCTGCTGCTTACGCTGGCCGGGCTGACCTGTCAGGGCGCTCAGGCAGACTCGGCGGTGCGTCAGACCGTGCGCCACGCGCTGGAAGCTGGCGCGAAGAAACAAGAGATCGTGGAAACGATCGGTCAGATGTCGGTCTTTGCCGGCATCCCGGCCATGACCCGTGCGCTGGATCTGGCGCAAGAGGTCATGGGTGATAACGAGGATGAGGATCAATGACCGTCTTTGCCTTCTATCTGTTTGCCATCAGCGCCATCACCGGCGGGCTGTTCACGGTGATCAGCCGCCAGCCGGTGCATTCGGTGCTGTGGCTGATCCTGTCCTTTCTGTCCTCGGCGGGCCTGTTCGTGCTGCTGGGGGCCGAGTTCGTGGCGATGCTGCTGATTATCGTTTACGTCGGCGCGGTCGCGGTTCTGTTCCTCTTCGTGGTGATGATGCTGGATGTGGACTTTGCCGAGCTGAAGGCCGAGATGGCGCGCTACATGCCGCTGGCGCTGTTGATCGGATTGGTGATCCTGATGCAGTTCGTCATGGCCATCGGAGCATGGGACAGCGCGCAGGGTGCCGCCGCCAATCTGGCGCAGCCGGTACCGAGCGACCGCCACAACACTGAGGCGCTCGGCGTCATTCTATACGATCAATACTTCCTTCTGTTCCAACTGGCGGGCCTGATCCTGCTGGTGGCCATGATCGGTGCCATTGTGCTGACACTGCGCCACCGTCAGGACATCAAGCGTCAGGACATCATCGGCCAGATGATGCGCGACCCGGCCAAAGCGATGGAGTTGAAGGACGTGAAACCGGGGCAGGGACTTTGAGACGATGATCGGACTTGAACACTATCTTACGGTCGCGGCGACGCTATTCGTCATCGGCATCTTCGGTCTCTTTCTGAACCGCAAAAACGTCATCATCCTGCTGATGAGCATCGAGTTGATGCTGCTGGCGGTGAATATCAACCTCGTTGCGTTCTCTAGTTTCCTCGGCGATCTGGTCGGGCAGGTCTTTACGCTGTTCGTGTTGACAGTTGCGGCGGCTGAGGCGGCGATTGGTCTTGCCATTCTGGTCTGCTTCTTCCGCAACCGTGGCACCATCGCGGTTGAAGACGTCAATATGATGAAGGGGTAAGAGAATATGGAAACCACCATCCTCTTTGCCCCGCTCGTGGGTGCGTTGATCTGCGGTTTTGGCTGGCGCTTCATTGGTGAGAAAGCCGCCATGTGGACCGCAACGGGCCTGCTGTTTCTGGCCTGCCTGCTCAGCTGGATCGTCTTCCTTTCATTTGATGGCCACACCCAGCAGATTGAGATCATGCGCTGGATCGAAAGTGGTTCGCTGTCGACAAGCTGGGCCATTCGTCTGGACCGTCTGACGGCGATCATGCTGATCGTGGTGACGACCGTTTCGGCGCTGGTTCACTTGTATTCGTTCGGCTACATGGATCACGACCCGCAATGGCGTGAAGGCGAAAGCTATAAGCCGCGTTTCTTTGCCTATCTGTCGTTCTTCACCTTCGCCATGCTGATGCTGGTGACGGCGGACAATCTGGTTCAGATGTTCTTTGGCTGGGAAGGCGTGGGTGTCGCCTCGTACCTGCTGATCGGGTTTTATTATCGCAAGCCCAGCGCCAATGCAGCGGCGATGAAAGCGTTCATCGTGAACCGAGTGGGCGATTTCGGCTTTGCGCTTGGGATCTTCGCGCTGTTCTTCCTGACCGACAGCATCAATTTCTCAGACATATTCGCATCGGCCCCGGCATTGGCGGAGGAAAAACTGAGCTTCCTCTGGGGTGAGTGGACCGCGATCGAGGTGATCTGTGTTCTGCTGTTCATCGGCGCGATGGGTAAATCGGCGCAGTTGATACTACACACCTGGCTGCCGGATGCGATGGAAGGTCCGACCCCTGTGTCCGCGCTGATCCACGCTGCGACCATGGTTACCGCAGGTGTGTTCCTGGTCTGCCGTATGTCGCCGCTGATGGAGTTCGCACCGGGGGCCACCGGGTTCATAGCCTTCCTTGGCGCTTCGACTGCGTTTTTCGCAGCAACCGTGGGCTTAGTGCAGACCGATATCAAGCGGGTCATTGCGTATTCGACCTGTTCGCAATTGGGTTACATGTTTGTCGCCGCCGGCGTTGGCATGTACTCAGCCGCGATGTTCCATCTGCTGACGCACGCGTTCTTCAAGGCGCTGCTGTTCCTTGGTGCTGGTTCAGTGATCCATGCGATGCATCATGAGCAAGAGATGACCGAGTACGGCGGTCTGCGGAAGAAAATCCCCTATACGTTCTGGGCGATGATGATCGGCACGCTGGCCATTACCGGTGTGGGCATCCCGCTGACCACGTTTGGCTTCGCCGGGTTTCTGTCGAAGGATGCCATCATCGAAAGCGCCTTTGTAGGTGGCACAGGTTATGCCTTCTGGATGTTGGTGATCGCAGCGGTGTTCACCTCATTCTACAGCTGGCGTTTGATATTCCTAACCTTCTATGGCGAGCCGCGTGGCGACAAGCATACGCATGAGCACGCGCATGAAAGTCCGATGGTCATGCTGGTCCCGCTGGGGGTACTGTCTCTGGGCGCGGCGTTCTCGGGGATGCTGTGGTACAACCAGTTCTTCGGCTACACCGATAAAGTGGCCAAGTTCTACGGTATTCCGCTGGCGGAAGAGACTGGCGGTCATGGCGAAGTTGCCGCAGACGCATCTCATGGTGAGGCCAAGGCAGATGACGACCAAGGCGACGCGAAGGCTGATAAAGGCGAGGGTGGCTACAAGGCGGACAAAAAGCATGCCAGCTTTGGCGGTGAGCCAGGCGAAGGCGCGCTGTATATGGCACCTGACAACAATGTCCTGAACGATGCGCATGAGGCTCCGAAATGGGTCAAAGTATCGCCTTTTGTTGCTATGCTGCTGGGTTTTGTCGTCGCCTATTGGTTCTACATCGTGAACACGTCGCTGCCCGCTCGTCTGGCGGCGAACCAGCGGCCGCTGTACCTGTTTCTCAAGAATAAGTGGTACTTTGACGAGATCTACGACGCGATCTTTGTCAAACCTACCATTGCGCTGGGTCGGTTCCTGTGGAAACGCGGTGACGGCAACACGATTGATGGCTTCCTGAACGGGGTTTCGATGGGCGTCGTGCCCTTCTTTACCCGCCTCGCAGGCAAAGCTCAGACGGGTTACATCTTTACTTACGCCTTCTGGATGGTTTTGGGCATCGCCGCTCTTGTCACCTGGATGTCGATCGGCGGAGGCGCAAACTAATGGACAATATCCTATCTATTGTCACCTTCATCCCCGCCATCGCAGCAGGCATTCTGGCCCTGTTTCTGCATGGCGAGGACGTAGCCGCGCAGCGCAACGCCAAATGGGTTGCGCTGGTTGCCACAACCGTGACCTTTCTGGTCTCAATCGGCATCTATACCGGCTTTGATCCGTCCAACACCGGCTTCCAGATGGTGGAAGAGGGCGAGTGGCTGCTGGGCCTGAAGTACAAGATGGGTGTCGATGGGATCAGCGTTCTTTTCGTGCTGCTGACCACCTTCATCATGCCGCTGACCATTCTGGCCAGCTGGCAGGTCACGGACCGGGTCAAGGAATACATGATCGCATTCCTGCTGCTGGAAACGCTGATGCTGGGCGTGTTCATGGCGCTGGATCTCGTGCTGTTTTACCTGTTCTTCGAGGCGGGCCTGATCCCGATGTTCCTGATCATCGGTATCTGGGGTGGCAAGGACCGCATCTATGCGAGCTTCAAGTTCTTCCTATACACCTTCCTCGGCTCGGTGCTGATGCTGGTGGCGATGGTTGCGATGTATGCGGATGCGGGCACCACGGATATCGAGGCGCTGATGAGCCATCAGTTCTCGTCCGAAGGGTTCAGCGTACTGGGCATCTATATCGTCGGCGGCATGCAGACGCTGATGTTCCTGGCCTTCTTCGCGTCGTTCGCGGTGAAGATGCCGATGTGGCCGGTGCATACCTGGCTGCCGGATGCGCACGTTCAGGCGCCGACGGCAGGTTCGGTCGTGCTGGCGGCGATCCTGTTGAAGATGGGCGGCTATGGCTTCCTGCGCTTCAGCCTGCCGATGTTCCCGGTGGGGTCTGCGGTGATGACCGATGTGGTGCTGTGGATGTCGGCGATTGCTGTTGTCTACACCTCTCTGGTCGCGCTGGTGCAGGAGGATATGAAGAAGCTGATCGCCTATTCCTCGGTCGCGCATATGGGCTTTGTGACCATGGGTATCTTTGCAGCGAACCAGCAGGGCATTGATGGCGCGATCTTCCAGATGCTCAGTCATGGGTTCATTTCCGCAGCGCTCTTCCTGTGTGTTGGCGTGATCTATGACCGGATGCACACCCGCGATATCGAGGCGTATGGCGGTTTGGTCATCCGGATGCCGGCTTACGCTCTGGTCTTCATGCTGTTCACCATGGCCAATGTCGGCTTGCCTGGTACATCGGGCTTCATCGGGGAATTCCTGACCCTGATGGGCGCATTCCAGGTCAACACCTGGGTGACGGCTGTGGCTGCAACCGGTGTGATCTTCTCGGCGGGCTATGCGCTATGGCTCTATCGCCGGGTAGTCTTTGGAGATCTGATCAAGGAAAGCCTCAAGGCCATCACAGACATGAGCTCGCGCGAGCGGCTGATCTTCGCGCCGCTGATCGTGATGACCATTCTGCTTGGGGTTTATCCCTCGCTGGTGACCGATGTGATCGGGCAATCCACCGCAGCGCTAATCTCGAACTATGACACGGCTCTGGCCGCGGCTGAAGCCGCAACCCAGACAGCCGCTTCGCATTAAGGGGGCTTTGGAGACATGATCCAGGCTGATCTGACAATCATCCTGCCGGAAATTGTTCTGGCAATTTATGCGATGGCGGCGCTGATCGGGGCTGTCTACACCACCAAGGATGCTCTGGCTCCCATGCTGGTCTGGGCCACTTCAGGTCTGATGGCGGTGTTGGCAATCTGGATTGCGATGAATGGCGAAGGTACTAACGTGGCCTTCAACGGCATGTTTGTGGATGACGGCTTTGCTCGATTTGCAAAGGTTGCGATTCTGCTGTCTGCCGCTGCGGTATTGCTGATGAGCCAGGAATATATGGCGCGCCGCGATCTGCTGCGCTTTGAATATCCTCTGCTGGTCGCACTTGCGGCTGTAGGCATGATGATGATGGTTAGCGCAGGCGATCTGATGTCGCTTTATATGGGGCTTGAGCTGCAATCGCTGTCACTTTACGTCGTCGCCGCCTTGCGGCGCGACAGTGCCAAATCCACCGAAGCCGGTCTGAAATACTTCGTGCTGGGCGCGTTGAGTTCTGGCTTGCTGCTCTATGGTGCGTCGCTGGTTTACGGCTTCACTGGCACCACGCTGTTTTCGGGCATCATCCAAACGGTGCATCATGGAGATGTCTCGATTGGCCTCCTGTTTGGCCTGGTGTTCATGATCTCGGGTCTGGCCTTCAAGGTCTCGGCCGTGCCGTTCCACATGTGGACGCCGGATGTGTATGAAGGGTCTCCGACCCCGATTACCGCGTTCTTCGCCACCGCTCCGAAAGTGGCTGCGATGGCCCTGTTCGCGCGCCTGATGCATGATGCCTTCGGAGGCGTGATCAAGGATTGGCAGCAAGTGATCGTGCTGCTTTCGGTCCTGTCGATGCTGCTGGGCGCGGTTGCGGCCATTGGGCAGCGTGACATCAAGCGGCTGATGGCGTTTTCGTCGATTGCCCATATGGGATATGCTCTGATCGGACTGGCCGCCGGGACCGAGATGGGCATCAAGGCAATGCTGATGTATCTGGCCATCTATGTGACGATGAATATCGGAACCTTCGCATTCATCCTGATGATGGAGCGTGATGGCAAACCGGTCACTGATATTGATGCGCTACGTCAGTTCTCGAAGCGCGATCCGGGCAAAGCTCTGGCGGTCCTGATCTTGATGTTCAGTCTGGCGGGCGTGCCACCGATGCTGGGCTTCTTCGCCAAGTTCGGCGTCTGGCAAGCGGGTATCGATGCCGACCTGTTCGGGCTGGTGATCGTCTCGGCCATCGCCTCGGTCATTGGTGCGTTCTACTATCTGCGGATCGTGTTCTACATGTATTTCGGGGCGGAGAATGAAGACCCGATCGAGATCCGCTCGACCCCGGTTTTGTGGGCAGCGCTGATGGGCTCTGCGGCTCTGATGTTGATTGGCGTATTTTATCAGTTCGGTGTGGAAGGGGCAGCTGCAGCTGCTGCGGCGACGCTTGTCAACTGATACTGCCGCGTTTCGAACAACCGAGGCTCGGTCTCGCGCGACCGGGCCTTTTTGACATGAGCGAATGGCCGCAGGGATATGGCCTGCATATACTGAAAGAAGTCGACAGTACTCTGAATGAGGCGGTGCGGCTTGCGCCAACAGCGACCGGTCCGGTCTGGATCATGGCACATCATCAGACCGCCGCGCGTGGTCGGCGCGGGCGAGCCTGGGCCAACCCCAAAGGTAATCTGGCAGCGACTTTGCTGATGCGCCCGCCGGGTGATCCGGAACAGGCGGCGCTTCGAAGTTTTGTCGCAGCGCTCGCCCTGTATGATGCCTGTGTGGCGGTAACAGGGCGCGCAGTAGGTTTGGCACTGAAATGGCCCAATGACGTGCTGCTCAACGGCGGAAAACTAGCGGGTATCCTGCTAGAAAGCACGGGGCAGGGCCGGGGCGTGTCACATCTGGCGATAGGGGTTGGGGTGAACCTGTCCGAGGCACCGGGCACTGATCGCGTCGAAGCCGGAGCGGTGCGACCGGTTTCTCTGCTCTCGGAAACCGGCGCGCTCACCACCCCCGAGGATTTTCTGACCGAACTGGCGGTAGCTTATGCGCATTATGAGACCCAGTTCATGACCTACGGGTTCGAACCGATCCGCACCGCCTGGCTATCCCGAGCAGCGCGGTTGGGCGAAGTCATAACCGCTCGTACAGCCACGTCCGAAACGGTTGGAACCTTCGAAACGGTAGACGTGGGTGGCAGCCTTGTCCTAAACACCGCCAAGGGCCGGGTCAGCATTCCGGCTGCGGATGTGTACTTCTGAAAGGGGCGCGGGATGCTTCTGGCGATTGATTGCGGCAATACCAACACCGTTTTCTCGATCTGGGATGGCGAAAAGTTTCTGTGCACCCTGCGCACCTCAACTCATCATGCCCGCACAGCGGATGCCTATTTCACCTGGTATTCAACCTTGGTGAAACACTACGGTATCGAAGCTGATATCTCGGATGTGATCATCGCCTCAACCGTGCCACGCGTGGTGTTCAACCTGCGGGTCTTTGCTGATCGCTTTTTTGGATGCCGGCCGATTGTTGTTGGCAAGCCAGATTGCCTGCTGCCGGTCAATCCGCGCGTGGACGAAGGCACCGTGCCCGGTCCGGACCGGTTGGCCAACGCGGCGGCGGCGTTCGACCGCCATGGCGGCAATGTGGTTGTGGTTGACTTTGGGACGGCCACGAATTTCGACGTGGTCGCAGCCGACGGCGCCTACGTCGGTGGTATCATCGCCCCTGGCGTGAACCTGAGCCTTGAGGCACTGCATCAGGGTGCAGCGGCGTTGCCGCATATCGACATCACGAGGCCCGAAAAAGTGATTGGAACAAACACGGTTGGCTGTATCCAGTCCGGCGTGTATTGGGGATATTCCGGCCTGATCGAAGGGCTGATCTCGCGCGTGAAAGCTGAATACGGAATGGCGATGAAAGTCGTCGGTACCGGGGGTCTGGCGCCTCTTTTTGATCAGGCTGACGTGGGTTTTGACGCTATCGAGGATGATCTGACGATGCACGGGTTGACCGTGATACATCGCTATAACAAGGAAAATGGCTCAACATGAGCAGTGAACGACTGATCTATCTGCCGCTGGGCGGTGCAGGCGAAATCGGCATGAATGCCTATGTCTATGGTTACGGTAAGCCGGGCCAAGAGCGGTTGATCCTTGTGGATCTTGGCGTTGCCTTCCCGGACATGGACACCTCGCCCGGCGTGGATCTGATCTTTGCAGACATCACCTGGCTGAAAGAGCGTGCCGATCAGCTGGAAGCAGTTTTTGTCACCCACGCGCACGAAGATCATGTCGGGGCGGTGGCCCACTGTTATGAGGCTTTGGGCGCGCCGGTCTACGCGCGCGCTTTTACCGCCAATATCGCGCGTCGCAAGATGGAAGAACGCGGCCACCCGACCGAGGCGGTGCAAACTGCGTCTCCATGGCCCGAACAGATCAAGGCTGGCCCGTTTACCGTTGGTTTCCTGCCGGTTTCGCATTCCATCCCTGAAAGTGCAGGGCTCGTTATCGACTCGCCTGCCGGACGCGTGGTGCATACGGGGGATTTCAAGCTCGATTCCAACCCGGTCGTGGGCGAACCATTCGATCCCGATCTGTGGGCCGAGGTGGCAAAGCCCGGCGTCAAAGCGTTGGTCTGTGACAGTACCAATGTGTTCTCAAGCCATCCCGGGCGTTCGGAATCCGAAGTCGGCCCCGAGATCACCCGTCTGGTTCAAGAGGCCAGCGGCATGGTCATCGCAACCACGTTTGCCTCGAACGTGGCACGCGTGAAAACGCTGGCAGAGGCGGGACAGAAAGCCGGCCGTTCGGTCGTTCTGCTGGGTCGCGCGATGCGGCGTATGATCGAGGCGGCGACCGAGACCGGCATCCTGACCGATTTTCCAAAAGTTATCAGCGCCGAAGAGGCCGTCGACGTGCCGCGCGCGAACCTGATGTTGATTGTGACTGGCAGCCAAGGCGAACGCCGCGCAGCCAGCGCCCAACTGGCGCGCGGTAAGTATCGCGGGCTAGAAGCGAAAGAGGGCGATCTGTTTCTGTTCTCGTCCAAGACTATTCCCGGCAATGAACGTGGCGTGATCCGCATCATGAACCAGCTCAGTGAGAAGGGCGTGGATGTGGTCGATGACAGCTCTGGTCTGTATCACGTCTCGGGTCACGCCAACCGGCCTGATCTTGAGAAGGTTCACGCTCTGATCGATCCGCAGATGGTCATCCCGATGCATGGCGAACACCGCCACTTGCGTGAGCATGCCAAACTGGCCGAAACGGGCGGACGTACTGGGATTCTCGCTGTTAACGGCACTATGCTGGATCTGACTGGGAATGCGCCCAAAGTGGCGGATTATATCGAGACTGGCCGGACCTATCTGGATGGTACAGTCAAAATCGGCGCCTTGGACGGCGTGGTGCGCGACCGGATTCGCATGGCGCTGAACGGCCATATCACCATCACGGTGATATTGGACGAAGAAGACGAACCGCTGGGTGAGCCGTGGTGCGATACGATGGGCCTGCCCGAAATGGGATCATCCCGCGCGGGGCTGATTGAGGTGCTGGAAGAGGACCTGAACCAGTTCCTGATGCGTGCGGGCGCAAAGACGCTGCGTGATGACGACAAACTGGAAGAAGGGTTGCGCCGGATCGCACGTCAGACCGCGCAGGCCGAGATCGGCAAGAAACCCGAGGTAACAGTGGTTGTTAGCCGAATGCGTTAATCTGCATAGGGCATCGGATAGCCCCGAAGCTGCAGGAAAAGGCTGGCCTCTTCGTTGTTGAGAAAGAAGGGAACGGTTTCAGGCGGGTTCGGGTCCTCTGCACGGGCAGCGACTTCGGCCAGAACAACTTCGGTGATGAAGGGCAGGTCGAACTCTCGCGCTTGGCTGATCTTGACCCATTGCAAATGCGATAGCTCGTCCGAGGCATGGGTGAAGTCGTCAAGATCCCCCTGAATCGCGTCCGCATCGACCAGAAAGAACCTGGCGTCGAACCGGCGGGGTCGCCCCGGCGGTGTGACTGCGCGAAAGACAAATTGCAGTGCTTCTGCAGACGGCAGGTAGCCCATCGCCGCAAAGCTTTGCCAATCGGCCGGGATCGCGCCTTGCCAATCCCCTTGTTGCCCCAGAACAAGCCCGGTTTCTTCCCACAACTCTCGGATCGCCGCGACAGCCAGAGAGGTCTGCAAGTTTGGCGCTGATTGTTGTGACAGGCGATCGGTGCATAGATCGGGCAATGGCGCGCTAAGCGGGATGCCCGCATCGGAAGCATCAACCGCGCCGCCCGGGAACACGAATTTGTTCGGCATGAACGCAGCCTTGGCACCGCGTTGGCCCATCAGGATCGACGGGTCTGTGAACCGATCACGCAATACGATTACGGTAGCAGCATCCCGGATTGCGGTTTTATCCGCCGTCATCCGGCCTTGCCAAACCCGTGCATCCGCCGCGCCCATTGATAGGCGACCACGGCCCCTTTGAGACGGGGCAGAAGGAACAGGGACAGCGCGACGCATCCGATCGAGAATGCAATCGCCATGGTCCATGGATCGGGACGCCACTGCACGTAAGAGACATGAAGGGCGGGTGCCAGAAGGTGCCCCACCAGCAGGATCGTCAGGTAGGCCGGGCCGTCATCAGCGCGATGATGGAACAATTCCTGCCCGCATTCCGAACAGGTGTCATTCACCTTGAGATAGCTGTGCAACAGCGCACCCTCACCGCAATTCGGGCATTTGCACCGGAACCCTCGGATCAATGCGGGTTTTGTTGGGCGGTCTTCTTCGAGCGAACTGTCAATAGTTTGGTCAATCATATGTATCTCGCGCATCTTTCCTGGAGGCATATAGGCAGGATCAAACCCAACGGAAAAGGGGGGTGCGTCGCTTTGTGGCGCTGCTGCTTAGCGTATCATTTTCTATTGGCGTTTCAAATAAAGCAAAAAAAGTTGTGCCGGAAGCGACGGAAACCCGCCCAAGCCGCGTTTGAATAGGTATCAACAGCGGCAAATGGCCGCCAAATTCAGGGAACTATGTAATGAAAACCAAAAGCTTCATTTCGGCAATCGTCGTAGCTGCAGTTACTGTGACCGGCACTTCCGCTTTGGCCAAGGGCCCGCGTGCGACATTTCAGGAACTGGATGCCGACGGGGACGGGCAGGTGACTCAGGCCGAGATCGAGACACATCGCAACCAGAAATTCACCGCTGCCGATACAGATGGCGACGGCCAACTGAGCGTCGAAGAAATGCAGGCTGCGGCGCAGACCAAGGCCAACGAGCGTGTCACCAAGATGTTCGAAAAGCACGACGCAAATGCGGATGGTTTCCTTAGCGAAGATGAATTGCCGAAACCGCGCCGCGCCTCCAAGATGTTCGAGCGCATCGATGCCGACGGCAACGGTTCGATCTCAGAGCAGGAATACGCGGATGCAAAAGACAAAATGGGCCGGAAACACAAGCGGCATCAGAAGTCGGACACCGACAACAACTGATACGGGATGGAGGATCTGACCTCTTATCCCGACATCGAGCATGGCGGAACACCTGCCATGCCCGAGCCCAGCGACGAAGAGTTGCTGGGCCGGTTTTCTGATGGCGATGCTACGGCGGCCCGCCTGCTGACCGGGCGGTTGGGGCCGCGAAGTTATTCCGTGGCTTTGCGAATGCTGGGAAACCCAGCCGAAGCAGAGGACGTGACGCAAGAAGCGATGATGCGCCTTTGGAAGATGGCACCTGACTGGGTGCCGGGGCAGGCGCAGTTATCGACTTGGCTCTATCGCGTAACACTGAATCTATGTGTGGACTTGCGCCGGAAAAAGCGGCCTCAAGCGTTGGACAATGTGGCCGAACCCGAAGATGAGACTGCCAGTGTGGTCGACCAGATGCAGGAGAGTGCCCGCAAGGACGCGTTGCAGGCTGCATTGGAGCATTTGCCGGACCGGCAGCGGCAGGCGGTGGTTCTGCGGCACATCGAAGAATTGTCCAATCCCGAAATCGCGGGGATCATGGATATTTCGGTCGAGGCGGTTGAAAGCCTGACCGCGCGTGGCAAACGATCTCTGACCGCGATACTGGCGGGGCGTCGGGATGAACTGGGGTACGAACATGGCTGATCAAGATAACGAACTCGACCATCTGTTTGCACGGGCGCGTGCGGCGCGGGATACGTTTCCTGACGATCTTGCGGTTCGCATCGAAACTGATGCCGAAGCCATACGTCTGGCCCGGATTGCAAGACCGCAGCGGCGGACATGGCGGCAAAAGATAGGCGTTATCGGGGGGTGGCAAGGGTTGAGCGGTCTTGTGGCGGCAAGCGCAGCTGGCGTCTGGATCGGGTTCTCCGCTCCGGCCTTCTTGCCGGACCCTGTTGACTACTTCATCTCACAAGAGACGACCTATCTGATGGCCGATCTGAATTTAGACGAAAACTATCTGGAGGACGCAGAATGAGCGATCATCCCGCACCCAAACGCAAATGGATGCCGATATTGCTGGTTGTCTCTCTTGCTTTGAATCTGCTGATTGTCGGAGTCATTTTGGGTGCGGCATTGCGCTTTAAAGGAAGCGCTCATGCCGATGCGCCTCCGGGATTTGGCCCGGCGCTGTATTATGCGCTGCCAAAGTCGGATCGAAAGGCTCTGAGGGGTGAGTTGTCGGACCTGCGCGGAAAAGGATCACATCGGCGCAAGCAGGATTTTACTGCTCTCAGTCAAGTGCTCAGGGCCGTGCCCTTCGATCCCGCAGCGGTTGCGAGTCTTTTGGCACAGCAGTCGAAGGCAACTGCTGATCTGCAGACTGCGCTTCATCAGCAATGGCTGGCCCAGATCTCGGCCATGAATGATGACCAACGTGCCGCTTACGCGGACCGGCTGGAGGACGTGGTTAAACGCGGCCCGCGCAAACAAAAAAAACGGGACTGACTAGTCATGCTGCGCTTTGCCGAATCTGTACCTGGTTGCGGCCCGCTTTTTTGGCGGCATAAAGTGCTTTGTCCGCCGAGCTGATCAATCGATCAACCGGGTCTGTTTCGCCTGGATGAGAGAGTTCGGGCGGGGTACATAATTTCACCCCCACGCTGATCGTTACGGGTACTGGGGCCGGACGATCCGGCAGCTGAAAAGGTTTTTCGCAAATTGTTTCACAAATCTGTTTCGCTTGCTTCAGCGCTTGGTTGGTTGAGGTATTCGGTAGCCCGATCATGAACTCTTCGCCGCCGATACGCGCGACAAAACCGGTTTTTCCTATCACGACTCGCAGCCTTTTCGCGGTTTCGGTCAGAACCAAATCCCCCGCGGCGTGACCGTAACGGTCATTGATTGCCTTGAAGTGGTCCAGATCGGCCAGCATCACGGCGAATCCGTTTTCCGTTTCTGGGGCCTGATGCGCGATCTGGTCCAGCGCGCGCATCGCATAGCGGCGATTGAACAGTCCGGTCAGCGGATCGATCAGGGATTCGGCCAAATCCCTGCGCAATGTCGCTCGCAATCTGTCGTCTCGGGTCTTGCGGGCGATCAAAGTTTCAAGCCGCAAGCATATCTCATCTGTCTGAAACCCGCCCATGCAGACCGCATCAGCACCTCGGTCCAGCGCCTCGGCCGCAAGTGCGGGATTATCATCCGGCAACACACCGATCAGCACCGTATTTCGTGTCGCACCGCGCGACCGAAGATCTGCCAGTAGGTTCCGCCCCGAGCTATTCGGTGCAAGCTCAACAATAATCGCGTCCGGGATCGTTCCGGACAGGATGCCTTTGAGATCAGGCAGAGTATGGCCGGTCACACGATGCCGGGTTTGATGGGTCAGAGCATTACTCCACAACGCGCTGGTTCGAACTGTTTGCGTCAGGATCGCGATCTCTGCCGTCGATGGCGGGGCGATCAGCACCTGTGGCGCCTCGCCAAAGCCAATGGTTTGGGCCGAACCTTCGATGTTTAATTCCTGCCGTTCGGCGCGCGTACGTAACAAGCTGCGCACGCGGGCCAATAGAAGTGTATCCTTGAACGGATAGCCAAGCACATCATCCAGCCCGTTCGACAGTGCCTTCAAACGCGCTGCTTTGTCGTTTTGCGGTGCAATCGCAACAATCGGCACATCGATCAGAGCAGGATCTGCCGCCATCACTTTCTTAACATCCGCAGCGCTTCCGTCGGGCAGAGTTTGCGCTGTAAGAACCAGATCAGGCCGTGTCCGCCGCAGCAATGCACCAAGCCCGGCCAGTTTCTCACCCTGCACGACATGGTACCAGGCGGCCGTCAACTGAACCTTGAGCATTATGCGATTGGTCGAAACACCGTCGAGGACGAGTATGGTGCCTTGTACAGACATAGCCATTCACCGTTTGATTGCATGCGTTGCTAAAGTGTTTATGAGTCTGGTTAACAAACCCTTTCCAACACAGTGTCCGAGGCCAGTTTATGCCGATCTCCGCCAATTCCGCTGAAACTCTGGCCCTGAATGTGCTGGGCTGGCTGGTGGGAAATGATGAGTTGCTGCCCGTTTTCCTTGGGGCGACAGGTGCCTCGGAACAAGATTTGCGCGACCGTGCGGGTGAGGCTGAATTTCTTGGGTCTGTGTTGGACTTTCTGCTGCTTGACGATTCATGGGTGATCGCTTTTTGTGACGCCAATTCCGTGCCCTACGAAGAGCCGGGTCAAGCCCGTGCCGCGTTGTCCGGAATTTCGGATATGCACTGGACCTAACCCAAAGGAAATTTGTTTCATGGCAATCGACGCCCTGGTGTTCGACAAGGACGGTACTCTTTTTGATTTTGCAGCCACTTGGGGTGCGTTCGGGCGTATCGCGATGCTGCAGCTCTCTGATGGAGATGTGCAGCGCGCGACCGAGTTGGGGAAGGCCATCGGATTTGATTTTGAACAAGAGAGCTACGACCCGAATAGCGTAGTCATCGCCGGAACGGTCGATGAAGTTGCTGCAGCTCTGACACCGCATTTGCCTGAGGTAACTCTGGGGCATCTGATCGAAACACTCAACCGGGCGTCAGCGAACGCAGAGCAGATCCAAGCCGTTCCCTTGGCACCATTCCTTGCCGAGCTGCGGCGCGCCGGGCTGAAACTGGGCGTTGCGACGAACGATGCTGAAATGCCGGCCCTGCAGCACCTGCAGTCCGTTGGTGTGCGAGACCATTTTGATTTTGTAGCCGGATATGACAGCGGACATGGTTACAAGCCAGGTCCGGGGCAGCTATTGGCCTTTGCTCAGCATGTCGAGGTCGCGCCATCTCGTGTTGCGATGGTTGGTGACAGTCTTCACGATCTAGAGGCGGGACGCGCCGCGGGGATGGTCACCATCGGGGTTCTGACCGGCATGGCGACGGCCAAAACACTCGAACCGCTGGCGGATGTCGTCTTGCCCAACATCGGGCACATTCCCGGCTGGTTGTCGAAAACCGAATAACCTCGGTTCCAAATCGCCGGGTTGGATAATAAAACCGACAACTCTTGTCGCAGACAGAACGGCGATACTGAATCTTCGGGGCTTTCATAGGAGTGAAAGCGCGGAGGATGGTGATGGCTGAGAGCAAGACACGCAAACGTCGCGGTGGTGGACGCGCGGGCGCAGCCGCGAGGCGCGGCGCGGCGGTGATCGAGCAGATGCCCTGGAACCCGCCCACAAACATCGACAAGCCAATCGAGCCGTTGGGACCCGAGGGGATCGAAGCGGTTCACGAAGGTGCCATGCGGATTCTCGAAGAGATCGGCATCGAGTTCTACAATCAAGAAGCCATCGGGATCCTGCGCAAGGCGGGCTGTACAATTTCCGGCGACAACGTCCGTATGGACCGGGATTTCGTGATGGAAATGGTGGGCAAGGCGCCCAGCAAATTTACCATCACGCCGCGCAACCCGGAGCATCAGATCGAGATTGGTGGCAGGACCATTCTGTTCGGCAATGTTTCATCCCCACCAAATTATTGGGACATGGAAATCGGAAAAAAAGTGCCCGGCACCCGGCGGATGTGTCAGGACCTGCTGAAGCTGACGCAATACTTCAACTGTATCCACTTTGCAGGTGGATATCCGGTTGAGCCGGTCGATATCCACGCCAGCATACGGCACCTTGATGTGCTTTATGACAAGCTGACCCTGACCGACAAGGCAATGCATGCCTATTCGCTGGGGAAAGAGCGCGTCGAAGACGTGATGGAGATGGTGCGTATCGCGGGTGGCCTGAGCCACGAGGAATTCGAGGCCACGCCCCGGATGTACACTAACATCAACTCGACCTCACCGTTGAAACACGACCATCCAATGATCGATGGCTGCCTACGGCTGGCGCGGCGTGGGCAGGCAATTGTCGTGACGCCTTTCACTCTGGCCGGGGCGATGGCCCCTGTGACGATGGCTGGCGCAGTGGCACAATCGCTTGCCGAAGCGCTGTGCGCGATTGCGTTGTTTCAGTACGTTCGCCCGGGTATTCCATGCGTGATCGGAACCTTTACTTCGAATGTCGATATGAAATCCGGTGCGCCTGCATTCGGGACACCGGAATACATGCGCTCGACCCAGATGACTGGGCAGATGGCACGGTATTATGGCTTGCCTATGCGGTCCTCGGGCGTTTGCGCGGCAAATGTGCCCGATGGGCAGTCGGTTTGGGAAACCTCGAATTCCCTTTGGGCGGCGGTGCAGTCAGGCACCAACATGGTATATCATGCGGCAGGCTGGCTGGAAGGAGGCCTTATCGCAAGCCCCGAGAAATTTATCATGGATTGCGAAATCCTTCAGCAGATTCAGAGGTATATGCAGCCGGAACTGACAGCGACGGGCCCGGATGACATCGCCCTTGAAGCGATCCGGTCTGTTGGAAACGACGGGCATTTCTTTGGCATCCAACATACACAAGATCGCTATACCACCGCATTTTATCAGCCGTTCCTGAGTGACTGGAAAAACTTCGAAGCCTGGGAAGCAGCTGGTGGTATCTGGACTGCGGAACGTGCCCATCGGATGTTCAAGGAGATCGTGAACAATTTCGAAGCCCCGAAGATGGATGAGGCGATCCGCGAGGAGCTGGCCGAGTTTGTTGAGCGCCGCAAGGCCGAAGGCGGTGCGCCGACCGATTTCTGATCGCTTCCCAATCCGCCCCTCAGTTTGGGATTAGATCGGATTCTCATAATCCCGTATCGGATTTTGGGTGTTTGTTAAGTTTTCTGCGATCACTTGAGAGTGTCTTTCAATCTGAGGCGACTCATGCACGGGCTGATCAACAGGGCGATCCAATCCTTTGTCTGCGCCACCTACGGGCGTCAATGCTGGTTGCGCGCGACTCATACGGCCGGGCTGGGATTTGACGAGTTCGAGGCGATGTTGATCTATGACGCGGAGATATCGACCCGAGTGCTCGACGCTTTGTGCGCTGACTTGAACCGCCCAAAATCCGAATTTCTTGAGGATTTGGGCACTTATCTGGTCTCACACTCGAACATGGAAGATCTACGCAGGCTGTTGCGTTTTGGCGGGGTCACCTATTTGGAGTTTCTGCATTCGCTTGATGATCTGTCGGATCGCGTCCGCCTCGCTGTGTCCGATCTGAGATTGCCGGATTTGGAACTGCAGGAACACTCGCCCGGGGAATATCACCTGCACTGTACTCCTGATTTGCCGGGGTATTCCAGCGTCATGACAGGTGTACTACGAGCCATGGCGGATGACTATGGGGCGTTGGTGATCCTGTCCAATGAAGGGTGCCAAAACGGGGCTGAGTTGATTTCAATCACATTGATCGAAAGCGCGTTTGCCGAAGGGCGTCACTTTGATCTTGGGGCACGTAAATCATGATCAAGACCGCAGATCTTGGACAGTTGCTGGACACCTTATGTCCGATGTTCGTCCTTGTAGATGACATGGGGCGGATCGGGCAGGTTGGACCAACTCTGCAGAAGCTACGTCCGGATCGGCCTATGGTCGGCCGAAGCTTTCTGGATGTCTTTGAACTGGTGCGCCCTCGCTCAATCACGACAGTAGCTGCGCTGATGATGGTGCCGGACCGAAAGCTACACCTCAGGTTTCAAGACCGGCCGCAGACTGCGTTCAAAGGTCTGATTGCGCCGTTTCCTGGCGGAAGCGGGGCGGTCATCAACCTGTCGTTTGGAATTTCGATACTGGATGCGGTACGCGACTATTCTCTGACCAGCACCGATTTCCCGGGCACTGATCTGGCCATAGAATTGTTGTATCTGGTCGAGGCAAATTCTGCCGCGATGGAAGCGTCACGCTCACTGAACTTGCGTCTGCAAGGTGCGATGCTGGCGGCAGAAGAACAAGCCTATACGGACACGTTGACCGGGCTGAAAAATCGACGTGCGATGGATCATATTCTGGGGCATTTGATTTCGTCGAAATCGAGTTTTGCAATGATGCATCTGGATCTGGATTTCTTCAAATCGGTCAATGATCGATTGGGGCATGCTGCAGGGGACTATGTTCTGCAGCAAGCCGCAAAGATCATGCTGGACGTCACACGCAGCGACGACACGGTTGCCCGAGTCGGGGGTGATGAGTTTGTCTTGATTTTTAAGGGCATGAACGATCGTACAAAGCTTGATGGTATTGCAGGGCGCCTGATTTCACGCCTGTGCAAGCCGATGCAGTTCGATGGGGCAACCTGCCGTATATCGGCAAGTATTGGTACAGCACTCTCGACACAATTCGAAGTGCCCAAGGCCGAGGATATTCTTCATGCCGCCGATCTGGCTTTATACGCCGCGAAACGAAGCGGGCGATCCTGCCACCGTTTCTATTGCGAGCTATCGGATGCGCAGCATTCCGGTTGACGCAGGTGGCCCCCCTTTGCTTCGCTACAGTGTATCCAACGTCGCCGCGATGTGTCGCTTGACCTGAGGAAGCTCTGAAATCACGGGCATTACGTGTCCGTGAAAGCTGGCGCGGGCAAGTTCCTCGGGTACATCTTCCAAAACATGGCCTCCGGTGCAGGCAAAAAACGGCAGGCACAGCGCCTTGCCACCGCACCCGGTGGCGGCGTCCGCAATTGATGGGGTTTGCTCAACGAACCCGGTGCGAATGCTATTGAACGCGGTAAGCCGACCCAGATTCTCGGCGAAACCCTTTGCGACAATGGCCGGATTGGCGCTGCGGCCCGAGCCATGTGCAGCGATCACAAGATCTGTGTCCGCCGCGCTCCAAACCCTGTTCGTCAGTTCCTGATGTATGGCCGCTGTAATCAGGGCAGGCAGTTCGGGATCGATACCCATGGGGTCCAGAATCGTGACAGAACGCTGGCCAATCCGCTTTGGCAGAGCGCTGGTGACAAACCAGCCGCGGGCCATGAATAAGGGGTAGATAACCGTGTCGCTGGTCAATCCATCAAGACAATTTTCCAACGCCTGCGGGGCTGCCAATGTGGCCGACGATACCGAAACCTGTTGACATAACTCATCTACCTCTCGCGCAAAGGCTGCTAGCGCAGCTTCTGCAGGTGCAGGGTCCGAGGGTTGGCCATGGGCGACGATAACGGCGTGTGTCATGCAGGGCTCCGGATAGGTTCTGCGATAGATGTATTGCTGGTGGGCAGAGTCAATGCGGTGTTGGCACTTTCGTCATCCCAAGAGGGTCAGCCACAACCAGACCGTCAATATTGACGCGGTCGTTCCGATCAGAACTGACGACGCGGCCACACGTTTGGCATGTCCGTACATGTTTGCGAAGATGTAGCTATTGATCCCCGGCGCCATCGCTGCGGTAAGAACGCCCGAGCGGAACAAATCTTGCGGCAACGCCAGAGATGACCCAAAGAACCAAACCAGGCTCGGGTGCAGCATCAATGAGATACAGCAGACGAAAATAATGGTACGCAGATCGCCCTCGGGTCGGTACTTGACCAGCACACCCCCCAGCGCAAACAAGGCACCGGGCAAGGCCGCGCGGGTGATCAGGTTCAAGGCTTCGTCCACAACTCCGGGTATGGCCAGTCCAGTGAGGTTTACAACAAACCCCAACGAGATCCCAAGAATGAGTGCATTCTTGAACATGGCCGACAGCACGGATTTCAACATCCGCACTCCGCCGTTGCCGCGGTTTCGAAGCACCTCCATCACCGTGATGCCGAGGCAATAGCAAAAGGGTGAGTGGAACGCGATGATTGTGAAGTTGCCAACTAGATTTTCGACCCCATAGGCGCGCTCGGTAATAGGCAACCCCAAGAGGACCGAGTTTGAAAACAGACAGCAAAATCCAATAGCAACCGAATCCTCCCACGCTCGTCCGAAGATCAGGCGCGCACCGATCATACCAGCGACAAAACACAGACCAGCTGCTGAATAGAAACTGACCAAAAGCCGAGGATCGAAGCTGGTGCCGAGATCGAGATTGGCAATGGCGAGAAACAGTAGGCAGGGAATGGCAAAGTTCTGCGTGAAACTCATTAACCCATCGATATGGGTTTCGCGAAAATAGCCGAACCTCGTCGCCGTGTATCCGGCACCGATGACCAGAAACACCGGCAGGATGACATCAATCAGGCTTTGTAACATGGCGGCGCCATACGGGGTATCGTAAGCGCGTGCAGCAGCATGCCTTACAGGGCGTGCCGGATCACCATGCCATCATAGGCAGGCGTGATATGATCCGGTGTTTCCGCATCGACCGTCGCATAATCCAGATCGATATGCATGTTGGTCAAAACGGCGCGTTTTGGTTTCAATTGGTCGATCCACTCCAGCGTCTTTTCCAGATGGGCATGTGTCGGATGCGGGGAACGACGCAGAGCGTCAATAATCAGGCAGTCCAGATTCGCCAGTTCAGTCATGCTCTCATCATAAAGCTCTGCTACATCAGGCAGATAGACGATGTTTCCCATTCTGAAGCCAAGCGCATCAATCGATCCGTGGTTCACGCGAAATGGCCGAAGCGAGATCGTGCCGCCTGGGCCGGGAATTTCGAACGGCCCATTGATTGTCTTGAGGTCGAGTATGGGCGGATAGGGCGATCCCTCGGGCTGAACGAAGGCATAGCCAAACCGGCTGAGCAGATCGTTCTGCGTGTCACCATCGGCCCAGACGGGGACGCGGGTTTTCATATTGAAAACGATCATCCGCAGATCGTCGATCCCATTCATGTGGTCCGCGTGGGAATGCGTATAGACGACACCATCCAATCGCCCAGTCCCGGTGTCCAGCAATTGGCTACGCATATCCGGTGAGGTGTCGATCAGAACCGACGTAGTCCCATCCGGCCCGTCCCGTTCGACCAGTAACGAGCATCGCCGCCGCTGGTTTTTCGGGTTTTCCGGATCACAATCGCCCCAATGCCCCCCGAGACGGGGGACGCCACCGGATGACCCGCAGCCCAGAATTGTCAGGCGCAGCTCGCTCATGCAGCCGCCTTGTATGTGGCGGCTTTGGTGAAGAGCCGGTCAAAATTGGCCTGCGTTTGTGCGGCGAAATCTGCGTAATCCAATCCGAAGACCTCAGCCCCTTTACGGGCGGTGTGTGCCGTATAGGCGGGCTCATTCCGTTTACCGCGATATGGTGGGGGGGCAAGATAGGGCGCATCGGTTTCGACCAGAATTCGGTCAACAGGTGCCGAAGCGAAGATATCGCGCAGTTCCTGGCTTCTTGGGAAGGCCGCAATGCCGGACATGGACAGGTAAAAGCCCAGATCAAGCGCGGCCCGGGCCAGTTCTGCCGACGAAGAAAAGCAATGCATGACACAGGAATAGGGGGTATTAAGATGCTCTTCGGTCAGAATGCGGGCCATGTCGTCATCAGCAGCGCGCGCGTGGATGATCAGAGGCAGGCCGGTGCGCTGGGCGGCCTCGATATGGATGCGCAGCGATTGTTTCTGAACATCTGCCGACTCGGCCGTGTAGTGATAATCAAGCCCGCTTTCCCCAATGCCCACGAACTTGGGATGCTTAGCCAATGCGACCAGCTCATCGACCGAGGCCATCGGCTCATCAGCGGCGCTCATCGGGTGGGTGCCTGCAGCGTAGAAGACTGGGGAGTGAGCCTCGGCGATGGCGCGCACAGCGGGTTCGTTGCGCAGCCGGGTGCAGATGGTCACCATGCGGGTCACGCCAGCCTCGGCAGCGCGGGCGACGATATCATCCAACTGACCGTCGAAATCAGGGAAATCCAGATGGCAGTGGCTGTCGGTAATTTCGGGGGTGAGGCTCATCAGCTGTGACCGGCGGTTTCCTGTATCTTGAACACCGTATCTAGGACAAGCGAGGCAGGGTCAAGGTTCACCGCCTGCCCATGCCGCGCGCGCGCCGTGATGAGCGCGGCGACCTCCGCCCATTGGCGGGCCTTGTGCTGCGAGTTAGACAGGCGCGACAGAGTTTCAGCCTCATTCGGGGCGGCCTCGGGTATGGAGGCGGCACCTTTTGCACCTGTCAGCGCCAAACGCGAGAGCGCAACGTCGATCAGTGAAAGCAGCAGGTCAAACCGTTCGGCAGCCCCCCGCTGAGCTGCCGCTTCTGCCAGTTTCAGGGCGCGCTGGCGGTCGAGCCGGGGAAGGGAGCCCAGAATTGCAATCAGCTCGGCATAAAGCTCTAGCCCGCCGAGATTGATCAAGCGGACGGCATCACCCACTGAACCGGCGGCGAGGGCTGCCAGATGCTCGGCCCGACTAGGGATTTCTGTGCCGGTCTGCGCTAGCGCGGCCTGCATGTCATCTGCGCCAAGGGGTGAAAGCCGCAGCGTGCGGCAACGCGAACGGATGGTCGGCAGCAGGCGCGAAGGTTGGTGTGAAACCAGCAGCAGCGTCGTGCGCGCTGGGGGTTCTTCGAGCATTTTCAGCAGCGCATTGGCGGCGCTGACATTCATTTCATCCGCTGAATCGACGATAACAACCCGGCGACCACCATCGGCAGAGGACAGGCCGAAGAACTTGCCCAGTTTGCGGATGTCATCGACAACAATTTCGTTGCGCAACCGTCCCTGATCGTTGACGGACCGGGTGATTGCGGCAAGGCCGGGCTCGGCCCCCGCCTGGATACGGTGTGCGACAGGGTGGCCCGGGTCGATGTCCAACGTCTCAGGCGCAGGAGGGGCACCAAACAACCCGCCTTCATCTGCCGGAGGTGTGGCCAACAAAAACTGTGCAATGCGCCAGGCAAGGGTAGCCTTGCCCACGCCGCGCGGCCCCGTTAGCAACCAGCCGTGGTGCAGCCGGTCCGAGTTATACGCGGTTAAAAACGCCTCTTGGGCCGCATCCTGTCCGAACAGCTTGAGAGTTTCGCGCGGATGCGGGGCACCAGGGGCCTGATCCGGTGTTTGGATATCGTCGCTCATGTCAGCTCAATTGCAGGGACGCCATGACAATATCTGTCACATCCCGCGCAACGCTGTCCATGTCCCGATTGCCGTCGACCACGTGGAAACGGTCAGAGAATTCTTGGGCCAGACCCAGAAAACCTGCCCGCATCTGTTGTTGGAGATCCAAACCGAAATCTTCGAATCGTTCTTCGGTGCCCTGACGACCTTTGGCGCGCAACAGACCGGTTTCCGGGTCCATATCGATCAGCAAGGTCATATCTGGCTCTCGCCGGATCATCAAGCTGTGCAACTGATCCACCAAACCCCGCAGATCGCCGCGCGACAGACCTTGATACATCCGGGTACTGTCGGCAAAGCGATCGCAGATCACAACCTTGCCCTCTGCCAACGCGGGTTCAATCGTGCGCTCAAGATGATCGCGCCGGGCAGCGGTGAACAGCAGGATCTCGGTCTCGGCCGACCAGCGGTCCGGATCACCCTGCAGCACAAGGCTGCGAATTTCTTCTGCCCCGTCCGATCCGCCGGGCTCGCGCGTCAGAACGACGTCGCGGCCTTGATGCCGCAAGTGCTCGGCCAGCAGGCGCGCCTGCGTGGACTTGCCTGATCCGTCAATGCCTTCGAAGGTCAGAAACGTTCCGCGCGCTGTCACATTTGCTCCAGCGGGGTGTTGATCACTTCTTTCAGAACGATGCCACCCACGGTCAACATACGCACGACAAACCCGCCCAAGGGAACATCCTTTTCCGCCACCAGCGGGCGGCGGATTTCGGGCAATCCTTCGGGTTGGATCACCAGCTCGGCCAATTGCTGGCCTTTGCTGACCGGTGCGTTGATAGGGCCGTCATAGACAACCTCGGCCTTGATGTCCTTGTCGCCCAAAACGGGGAACAGAAGGGTCAGATCACCCTCGGGCACCAATCCCACAGTCTTTTCCGCCCCCATCCAAAGCTTGGCCTGGGCTACCGGTTCTTCTGATTTGGCAACTGTCCTCTCGACAAAATTTCGAAACGACCAGTTAACCACGGCCTCAGCCTCCTCTGCGCGCTTGGCGGTGCTGTCGAGCCCTGAAAGAACAAAGACAACCCGTCGGTCGCCTTGTTTGGCAGAACCGACCAAACCATATCCTGCCTCTTGAGTATGGCCCGTCTTGAGGCCATCGGCCCCGATATCCAGCTTCAGCAGCGGATTGCGGTTCCGCGCGTTCGAGGGCGCTCGGCCATCGAATTCGAACTCTTCTTCGGCAAACAGGGGATAGTACTCGGGGAAATCGGTGATCAGCCGGTCGGCCAGAACTGCCAGATCGTGCACTGACATCATGTGCCCAGCAGCAGGCCAGCCGTTGGAATTGGCAAAGTTCGAGTTGTTCATGCCCATCTGCTGCGCCCGCTGAGTCATGAAACGGGCGAATCCGGCTTCGCTTCCGTCGGGGCTGAGCGCTTCGGCGATCACGACACAGGCGTCATTGCCCGAAAGCACGATGATCCCGCGCAAAAGATCCTCGACCCGGACACGATCCTGCGTGTTCAGGAACATGGTCGAGCCGCCATAGCTCATCGCATGCTCCGAGACGGGCAAAGTTTCGTCCAGCGTCAAACGGCCATCGCGCAAGGCTTCAAACGCCACATAAAGCGTCATGAGTTTCGACATGGACGCTGGAGGCAGAGGCTGATCGGCGTCTTTAGACAACAGCACAGTGCCGGTTTTCTGGTCCATCACATAAGCCGCACGCGCGGTGGTGTCGAAGGCATGGGCGGGCAGTGCCAACAGCGCCAACCCGAGGGCCAGTGTGGTGGATCGCAAAGCGGAAAGCATCATGGGCCTCCTGTTTGATCAGTTCTTCGCCGTGAAAGCATCGGTAAACCCAAGGTCTTTCACATCGTTCAACATCGCCCGGCGTTCCGCGCGGGTTGCAACGGGTCCAACCAAAACGCGCCAGACCGACTTGTCCTCGCTTTTCAGTTCCATGACTTCGGCAGCCATGCCATTGCGCCGGATCTTGTCCGCCGCGCTCTTGGCGTTGGATTCTACGCTGAATGTGCCCGCCTGAACAAAAGGTTTTGCCAACCCACTTGTCGCCGCAGCACTCGCCGTCGCTGGTGCCGCCGCCGTTGGTTCAGAGGCCTCGATGGCCGCTGCCGCTCCGGCAATCGGGTCCAGAGGCGTTTCGGTGATTGCGTTAGGGTCTTTCTTTTGCCACCACTTGCGCTTGGCCGGTTTTTCAGCCGGTGCCGTCAGTTCGGGATCCGACAATGCTGCCGTCTGTGTTTCTGACGAAGGGGATTCGGTCCCGGCAGCAGCTGCGGTTGCTGCGCCAGCTGCTGCGACTGCAGTCTCGTCGCTTGGCTTTTTCTGCCACCATTTGCGTTTGGCCGGTTTCTCTGGGGCTGGTGCCTCATTCGCGGCCAATTCACTGGTCGGTGCTTCTGCATTGGTCGGGGCTTCTGCACTGGGCGCATCTTCATCCGACGATGCAACAACGGCGGCCCCGGCAACGACCGCAGCTCCGGTCGCTGCTTCGGTGCTTGGCTTTTTCTGCCACCATTTCCGCTTTTGAGGCTTTTCAGCAGCGCCCGTTTCCGACGCTTCTGCGGTGTCGGTTGTTTCCGAACTCTCTGCACTATCTGTCTCTTCGGCAGGTTCCGCGGCGACAGGTGCAGGGGGTTCTTCAATAGCCTCACGTCGCAATGCGACAACCTGCACCCTGGTTGGAGCACCAGCCAGCATTCCCAATTGCTCGGCAGCGGATGACGAGACCTGCAGCGCGGGTCCCGGCAAATTCCGCTCACGGCGGAACAGGGCACCCGTTACCGATTTGTTGTTGGCTGTATTCTTGATCAGCACCCGCTCGGGTTGAGTCACATCGGGATGCGCCACCCAGATACCACCCAGCGATGGCCGCCCGTCCCACAAACCTGCTTCGGTGACCTGAAAAACCTCGGGGGCTTCAACATCGCGCTGATTGGTCGCGGCAGCTTCGGGGAACAGTTCGAACCGGTTTGTGTTGTCCGCATCTTCGGCGGCCGTATCCTCAGGCGGGTCCTCTGTTGTAAGTAGCCCTTCTTCGCATCCAGCCAATGCTGCCATGGTCACGACCAAAATTGCCAGCCGTTGTGGCCCAAAGCGTGTGCCCGTAGCTCGCTCCATTTTCTCAATCCCTTGCCTGACAAGGCCATTTCGGCCGCGCCCCACCGCGTCATTGCTGGTTCTTGTTGCCAGTCTTGTGCGGTCTTTCCCGCAGATCATAGCGCGGGCATCGGGCCATGGAAAGACTGCTACATTCGCTTCGGCAAGATTTCCCGCTTTATGGCTTGCCACCGCGCTCAACTCGTCATAGACCCAGCCTCACGCGGGGAGGTGGCAGAGTGGTCGAATGCGGCGGTCTTGAAAACCGTTGAACGTGAGAGCGTTCCCAGGGTTCGAATCCCTGTCTCCCCGCCACTCATACCTGTCTCACTTCAGTTGTGTTTTCTGACCCGGAATTGTTCCGCAATTCCCGCGCGTTGGCGCATGCGCTATCAATCAGAGACGGAGCGGACTGTACACTCAGAGGACAATTCCGGCCGCAGTCTCAGTGCCGCATTTTGGCGGGGTCGCTTTGGGCTGGATTTCCCTGATACCCGGCAATTTACAGGGAATTTCTGCAAACCAAGTCTGGAACCCGACATTTCAGATGTCACAACTCTATTTTTTCCAATAGCTTAGGCTGCAAATTCCCTAAATCATGGAACAGGGAATTTTCTCGTGGGAACAGGGAATTGTTCCGACGGATCAGGGAGGGCGAACCCCGTATCAGGGACGCAGGATCTGAAGCTATCAAAAGCCGAACTGGCGTTCCTGTTCGGACCAATCAAGTGGGTGGGTCACGCTGACCAGACGCTTGAGTGTGAGTTCGGGCGGCTGGGTGCCGTCGAGAATCGCGGCCTGAATCTTCGGTGAAAGAAACGCGAGCTGAGCACGGGTGCGGATGAAGGCGCCGGGGACGCTTTCGCGGCGCGCAATCTCCATCAGTTGAACTCCGGCCTTCAGATCACGGGCCCAGCCATGGGCGCGGATCAGCATGGACCGGAGGTGGGGATCAGGTTGGGGTGCCATATCTCCGGCGATGACCTTGGCCTCGACGCCGCGGCGGCGCAGACCGAAAGATGCTGTGACGTGGGTGAGATCCGGGTGCAAATGGTCCGCGGCCATGCCAAGTGCGCTTGCCAGAGTTTTGGGGTTCAATTCGAGGTCGATCTGACCTGGTGCAATTTTGCCTTTGGCCAGAAGAGCAGCGCCCACATAACCGCCTTGGCGTTGAAGTCGAGTCACCAAATCGGCAATTGACGTCTGGATCACCGCGGCTGACCCGGCCTCCGGTTGCGACAGAACTCGATGCGTGATTGCGGCGTCTTGCAAATGTCTGACGATGACATCCATGACGGCGTGTTCCAGCGCCGGGCCGGGCAGTCGCCAGCCAGAGATATCCTTGCCACCTGAGATCAGTCGATTGGAGATATAGTAGCGCAACCGTCGGCCTTTGCGCGTGGTGTGGGTCGGCGTCAACCGATCACCAGTTTCGTCATGCAGCAGACCGGTGAGCCAGGACCCGGGGTCAGTGGAGAGTTGGCGAGCATCGGAGTGGCCGCGTGCCCGCGAGCGGTTGGAGGCCTGTCGCATTTTTTCCTGCACCCGGTCCCAGATGTCCTGATCGATGATCGCCGGATGTTGTCCGTCCCAGATCTTATCCTTGTGGCGGATTTTTCCGAGATAGACCGGATTGCGCAGCAGGTAATAGATTTGACCCCGTGACAGCGGACAATCCCCCTTCACACTGCCATCTGTCCGAACAACCCGTATTGACCGCAGCCCTTCTGCCGTTGCCCGTTCTTCTACTTTGCGCAGGCAACCCAGCTCGTCATAAAGCCCAAAGAGATGCCGGACCGTTCTGGCCTCCTCTTCATTCACCACCAGCGTTCTTGCCTTCGGATCGGGGTGGCGATCATAGCCCAGAGGCAGGTTGCCACCCATCCAAAGCCCCTTCTTCTTCGACGCTGCAATCTTGTCGCGAATACGTTCGGCGGTGACTTCCCGTTCAAACTGAGCAAAGGACAACAGCACATTCAGCGTTAACCGGCCCATGGAAGATGAGGTATTGAAGGCCTGCGTGACGGACACAAAAGAACAGTTTGCCTGTTCCAGCCGGTCGACCAGCTTAGAGAAGTCGGCAAGCGACCGGGTCAGCCGGTCAATCTTGTAGACCACCACCATGTCAATACGCCCGGCATCGATCTCTTCAAGAAGGCGCTGAAGGGCGGGTCGCTCTAGGGTGCCGCCCGACAGGCCACCGTCATCGTAGCGCCCGGACAACAGGGTCCAGCCTTCATGTCGCTGGCTGGCGACATAGGCCGCGCAGGCCTCATATTGCGCATCCAGCGAATTGAAGTCCTGATCCAGACCATCTTCTGAGGACTTGCGCGTGTAGATGGCGCATCGGATTTTACGGCGCGGGCTCATTTGGCCGCCTTGCCGGTGAGCCCAAAGAAACGCGGCCCTGACCAATGCGCGCCGGTAATCTCTCGGGCGATGGCCGAGAGCGAGCGATAGGACCGACTGTTCCAACTGAAGCCGTCATCTGTAACGTCGACTACATGGGTCACGCTGTTCCACTCGCGCAGCAGGCGCCCGCCGGGTTTAAGAGCAGGGCAGGCTGGCCGGGGTTTTTTCTCGGAACCCTTTTCCAGCGTGGCTTTGACCTGCCGGGGTAGCCCGCCATGACGGCGGGACTGCATCTCAATGGCGATAAAACGGCGCAGGAAGGGTTGGCTGAGCATGGCGGGGGCGGGTTGATCAAACAGTTGCTGCCAAAGCGTGATCAGATCTGATCGACCCATGGCGGCCAGATCGGCGACATCGCTCGTCTTCGTCATGACTCTTCTCCTGTTCCCGCCGTCAGGTGATACGTGGATGGTCCTTTTGGTTTGTCGGATGCCCGCCGTTCAATCGTCGCGCCTTTCTTCCGTAACTCACTCAATGCCGCTCGGACCGAATGAGGCTGCCACCCTGTTGCTTTGCAGAGCGCCTCAAGGCTGGCGCCACTCGGGCGACGTAACAGAGCTTGCACCTTGTCAATTTTGGTTTGTTTGGATTTGGACATGTATCGTCTCCTCTGATCTGGGGCTGGCGGAATGCCGAACCCCCGTACCGAGGAGCGCCCGAATGGCTCGGGCGTGGGTTCAGTGATGCGTGGTTCACAGCAACAGTCCAGCTCTTTCTGGGGCAATCCGAAGAGGGCTGTGTTATGCCGGGCGTTGCTGCTGTACCCCCGATTATTCGTCAACAATCTTAATTGGTTACTTTTTGTTTGGGGGTTGCAAATGCAAAAGCCTGTGCATAGATTCTAGCCAGCCCTGCAAGGGACAAGGTCCCACGGGGAGGTGAACACATCTCCCAGGCAGCATTCGGCGCCGCATTTTTCGAAGCGGATAAGACCGAGAGCATTCGAAGGGGCAACGAACCGGATCGATTGGTCCGGAGAGTTGCTATTCGTGCTCTCTCCGAATTCCCAACACGATCCTTTCTTGTCGACGCTAACGAGCGTCAAACGAAAGGAGGCGGCAATGCCTACTAAGAAAACACAGAGCGACGCCAAGGCGTCCAACACGCCGATCTGGATGGCGGACAAAGTCGTCCAATCTCAAATCAGCCAGATCAAGCCCTACGCCAACAACAACCGCGTGCACGCGGCCAAGAATATCGACAAGCTCAAAGCGTCGGTGGCCAAGTTTGGCTTTGTCACACCGATCCTGTTGGATGGTTCGGGCACAATCATCGCGGGTCATGGCCGCTATGAGGCCGCCAAGGCTCTGGGGTTGAAGTCTGTGCCGACGGTGGTCGCGGATCACTTGTCAGACGCGGAAGTACGCGCCCTGCGCATCGCGGATAACAAGCTGGCGGAATTGTCCGACTGGAACGAAGCGGCCCTCCAGATTGAGTTTGCCGAGCTGATGGACCTCAGCCTTGATGGCGAGCTGGATTTTGATCTGGGGATCACCGGGTTCGAAACAGCGGAAATCGACATCATCATCGATGGCGCGGATGAGGCCGCAAAGACTGAAACCGAAACTGTTGAGACGCCTGACCCTGCGGCACCCGTAGTCACGAAGCCGGGCGACCTCTGGGTTCTCGGAGATCACCGCATCTTCTGCGGGGATGCCCTGCAAGCCCAGAGCTATGACACCTTGCTGGAAGGCGAGAGCCCGCAGATGGTGTTCACTGATCCTCCTTACAATGTGCCGGTCAATGGGCATGTCCGTTGTGGCACCGGCGGCGATCATCGCGAATTTGCCATGGCGTCGGGAGAAATGTCGGACAGCGAATTCCGTGGCTTTCTCTCAGACGCGATCAACCGGCTGTATGACTACTTGCCGGGCGGGGGCATTGCGATGATCTGCATGGACTGGCGTCACATTGAAGAACTGATTGCGTCCGGCAAGGCAGGTGGCTTTGATCTCATCAATCTCTGCGTCTGGAACAAGACCAATGGCGGGATGGGCAGCCTTTATCGGTCCAAGCAAGAGCTGGTTTGCATCTTCAAGAAGCCCGGTGCACCGCATATCAACAATGTCGAGCTGGGAAAACACTGGCGCAACCGGACCAATGTCTGGGACTATGCCGGTGTGAACAGCTTTGGGGCAGGGCGCGAGGCGGATCTCGCTGATCATCCCACGGTGAAGCCAACGGCCCTGGTCGCGGATGCCATCATGGATGTGAGCCATCGCGGCGATGTCGTGCTGGACGCCTTTGGCGGGTCTGGCGCGACTTTGCTGGCAGCTGAGAAAACCGGGCGCCGGGCGCGGCTGGTTGAGCTCGACCCGACCTATGTCGATGTCGCCATCCGCCGTTGGCAAGAGATGACTGGCGAGAGCGCTGTGCATTCGGTCACAGGCCAGTCGTTCGATGCGAGTCCTGCCGCCAATGACACCACTTCAGAGCTGGAGGCGGATCATGTCTGACGATACGAAAGAGTTTGAGGTGGGCTACGGCAAACCGCCCAAAGCGACCCAATTCAAGAAAGGCCGATCTGGCAATCCGAAGGGACGACCAAAAGGTGCCAAAGGGGTGAATGCCAGTCTGAAACGCGAATTGGAAACCAAGATTACGGTTCGCGAAGGCAGTCACGAAATCCGGATTTCCAAGGCTGAGGCAATTGCAAAGCGGCTCACGGCTGGCGCGTTGAAGGGCGACGCGAAATTGTTGATGGCGTTGCTGAAGCTGGACACTGATCTGTTCAACACAAGTAACATGGACGCGCAAGAAAGCGTCCGCGCGGTTGAGCCGGACGCTGTCGACTACGACATCCTCCGGGATTTCTTTTCCAGTCACCCGGATGGTGACGGCGGTCCTGAAGATGAGGTGGCAAATGATGTCAGCTCCTGATCCCAAAATGGTCCGGCAGGTCGCTCGCGAAGTTTGCCGGGATAATTTCTTTCCCTTCGTGTGGCGTGTGTTTGGCACGCTGCACCAGGGGACTGACCGCGGCTTTGATCCGGCCTGGCATGTGCGTGCTATGTGCCATGAGTTGGACAACGTACGCATCGGCGAGAACAAGCGATTGATCATCAACATTCCGCCGCGGTGCCTGAAATCGGTCACCGTGGCCGTTGCGTATGTTGCCTATCTTCTGGGTCATAACCCCAGCGCCAAAATCATTGTTGCCAGCTACGGGCTGGATCTGGCGCGTAAACATTCCGAGGATTGTCGTCGGATCATGTCTGCGCGCTGGTACCGGGAAATGTTCCCTGAAACGGTCTTGGCTAAAAAGGGCAACACCTCAGAAGAAATCCGCACCACAAAGGGAGGCAGCCGTAAGGCTGTCTCCATCGGCAGTTCTGTGACTGGTCATGGTGCTGATTACATCATCATCGACGACCTGCTGAAAGCGGGTGATGCCGGCTCCGAAGCCGAGCTGGTCAAAGCACAGGAGTTCATTGAGGGGACCTTGCTGTCGCGCTTTGACAACCCGGCCGAGGGGCGCGTGGTTATGGTTGCACAACGGCTGCACGAGATGGATCCGCCGGGTTATCTGCTTGAACGTGGGACTTATCGGCATCTGAATCTGCCTGCCATCGCCGAAGACCATGAGACGGTTCCTCTTGGGCTTGGAAGGGTCATGCGCCGCAAACCTGGCGATCTCCTGTGCCCGTCCCGTTTGGATCAGAACACGCTGGATACCAAGCGTCGTGAAATGGGTGCAGCTGTGTTCAATTGCCAGTATCAGCAGAACCCCATTGCTCCCGACGGGTCACCCCTGCGCTGGGAGTGGTTTGGTACCTACGAGACCATCGAAGATCGCCGCTGGTATCAGCTTGTCGTTCAAAGCTGGGATACGGGGATGTCTGCGGATCCCCGGTCCGACTTCTCGGTCTGTACGACCTGGGGGTTCCGAGAAAATGCGTGGTGCCTTCTCGACGTCTGGCGTGGGCAGGTGGATTACCCAGACCTGAAAGCCAAGGCTCTGCAGCTTGTCGGTCGCTGGGATCCGGATCGTGTTCTGATTGAAGATGCCGCTTCTGGCAAACCGCTTCTGGACGAATTGTTTCGTGATGACCGTCGGCGCTATGAACGCATTAGACCTGACAAGGACAAGGAAACCCGGTTCCAGTCCGCGTGCGGTCCGGTCGAAGAGGGCAAGGTGTATCTGCCTGCAGATGCGCCCTGGCTGGCGGCGTTCAAACGGGAACTGCAGTCCTTTCCACGCGGTCGCAATGACGATCAGGTCGACAGCTTTGCCCACTTTCTGAACTGGTCCAAGGGATTGGGGTTCTATCGGGCGCTAGGCCATGATCATCAGATAAACATCGAACGTCGCGAGCGCCGTCACGAGCGGATCAGACGGCGATAGAACATAAACCAAAGTTCGAGGCCGGTAGTCGGCCTTGAACCGCCCCGGCGAACCTTGGTCAGTGGGCACGAAGGGCGGGGAGCTGACCTTCGCCGCAGTAGCAGCATAATTTGTCGCAAGTCCGACAAGCGGACATTCAGGATAGAAGTTGCAGCTGGTTCGAACCGGCAATGACGCCGTGACCTTTCACAAGTAAAGGCTAATAGTTGAGTTTGAATACATACTCAGAATAAAGGCTGAGAGCACCTTTAGCCATACCGGCAGCGAAACCTCTTCGAAAGTTAATTCAACAATATTAATAGTGCCCTGCGTATCGCGACACGCTACGCCAAGAGCGCAGAGAGCTTTCAGGACTTCGTAGACATAGTACCGATCCGACTTTGGCTCTGCCAACTATCAGAATAGCCTAAGCACCTATACCGCCACGCGTAAGTCCATCAATAATGCGTTCCCTCACACTTTGGACGGGTAGAGCAAGATCGTGACGCACCAGCGAGATACTGAATTCCGGATCCGTTTTCATACCACGCTGCAAAGCGCGTCTTGCCTCTTCGTTTCGCCCTAGATCGCTTAGCGCGCAAACTTCACCAATGAAAGCGAGATAGTTGGCGTTCGGATCGAGCTGTGCCTGTCGTGACTCGTCAATCGCCTCGTTGTAACGCTCCAGCAGGAACATCGCGATTGACCGGCAGCCGCGGACAATCCAGCGGTATGAATCCTGAGGACTTGCTGCAAAGGCGCGATCAAATGCGTTAAGTGCCTCTTCAGCTCGATCCAGTTGCATTAAGCTCATTCCCAAGAGGATCTCAGCGCGAGAGAGATTCGGGTTGAGGCTCAGCGCCTTCCGAGCTGCATCAATCGCGTCATCGAGTTCACCCAAACCAAATTGAGTTCGGGCGAGTGCTACCCAGCCAGATGGCAGGCGAGGGTCAAGAGCAACCGCTTGCTTTGCTGTTTCAAGGGCCCAAAGTCGTTGTGCCGTGTAACGATTTACCTGTGCTCCAGCGGTGTAGGCTTCCGGATTATGATTCTGAATATTTATGGAGTAAGACAATACGGCGAACGCATCTGCGAATTCCGGGTCAAGACGAATAGATCGTTCCAAGAGCGCGATGGCTTCACTTTGTGAAGGCACATCGAAAGTGTCCACCAAAGCCCGTCCACGCAGGAAACACTCATATGCATCAAGCTCGTCTACAGGCTTGGCTTTGGCCAGAAGCAATTCGTGCACAGCTTGCATAGCGACGACCGAACTGCAAATCGAGGCGATCACAGTGTCACGATTATCTGCCAAAGGGTCCGGGCTTAGCTCAAACTGTTCCGCCCAAACGATTTCTTCGCTTGCCGAGTGCAGCAATTGAGCATTAACCCGAAAGGCGCCACCCCATCCGCCGATCGAGCCATCCAAAATGTAATCTGCGCCAGCTTGAATCCCGATATCTCGAACTGCCGCGTCGAGGTTGCGCAAGTTGAAGGTCACCCACGAAGGTAGCACGCGCATGTCTCGAAACCGTGCCATCTGAACAACGATGTCACCGGCCATCAAATTGCAAAGGTGCCCAATCTCCGGTTCGGAAGTCAGGTTATCGAACGGGAGGACCGCCAGGCTGCGCGGGTATCCTCCTGCAATGCTTGATTTTTGTGCCGTCAGCGTCGGCTCGGATACTTCTTCGACCGTAGCTATAAATTCGAACCCCTTGCCATAGTGGGTGCGGATCACATCGCTGCTTCCGTCTTTGGCATTGAGGGCTCGGCGAATATCCCGGATGGCGGTCGAAATGGCCGCATCCGAGATCGCAGCGGTTCCCCAGACTTCAGCAACCACTTCTTCTTTGGTAACTACTCGACCCCTTTGATGCATGAGATACGTGAGCAGGGCCAGCGGTCGCGGCTTCAAAACAACATTTTGACCGTCCTTGCGGAGCGCGCCCGCAGTTACATCAAGCTCGACCGTGCCAAAACGGTGGATCATCCGAAGAGTTCCCCCTGAATCTCAATCCAAATCAGGGCGGCTGCGCCTAGATTTACCCAGATTCTCTCAAAAATATGCTGTGACGGCCTCGACTTGTCCAGTATCGCCTAAGACTTCGGCCAAGTTGTGTGTGTTTCAGCGGTCTAAGCTGAGAACGTTCTTGAACCCAAAAAGGGACTGAAACGAAGCGAACCACACGCTTTCAAATTTCATGTCGGTGTGCGTCTCCGCGTTCGCCTCAGAGATTTGGACCCTACCGGTTCATACGTTGGATTAGATGGTCGATGGCTGAGTACCCCAATCCTCATAGTTCATTCAGGACCCGGGATGCCTCTTATTAAGCTGCGGGCAACATTGGTCAGAAAACAAAGGTAGAGTTTAGTGAGTGCGTTCAATTTCTTAAGTCAGAGTGCTCTGGATGGAGCGAAGTGTGCAGCTGGTCTGGTTTTTTCGCCGAACAAAATCAAAGGCGAAACCGGCAACGATAAGTACCAGGACCTTGATCACTTTAAGTCAGTGAAAGCCCTTAGTAGGCAGTCAAGGAATTCAGACGTTGTTTACGATTGAGATCAAGTTCTGCTGCCAAGAAATTCTGGACCGCCAAACCATAGAAGTCGTGGGCCATGAAGGTGCCAGCGAAGTCTGGGAAGGATCGTCATGAGTACCATCAACTATGATCAAACCGATGCCACCGTCATCAACAATGGCGATGTAACTCAAATCTATTTCGGGACCGATTTCGATAACCTGTCGTCTGACTATACAGGATACAACGTATTCTTCGGCACTCTCGATTACTCCCGCACGGCATATGTCGCTCCCGACCCGACTGTTCCTGATGTCGACTCCGATGATTTGCTTCAACCCGACGCGTTGGGCCGGGTATTGGTCTTTGCTGGGCGGGGCAACGATACCGTCGTTGGCACATTCGGAGGGCCCGATACGCTGGTCGGTGGCAGCGGTGATGACACAATTGATGGGTACGACTGGAACGACCTCATCTACGGTGACTACGCGAACGCGCCGACCTATCTCGGCACGGGGTCCAATCCTCCCATCGCGCTGCCCACCGAAGATCCGAAGGTTTCAGGCAACGACACGATTGAAGGGGGACTCGGCGCCGATACGATCTATGGCGGGCCAGGAAATGATATCCTTCGCGGCGGCGAGACCAACGAAGAGGGGATGGACGTAGACGAGCCAAGCGGAAACGACCTCCTTTTTGGCGGCTCTGGCGACGACTTCCTCAATGGCCGGGATGGTTCCGATACGTTGGACGGCGGCTCTGGCAACGATGTCCTGACGGTTCAGATGAATGAGAACGACCGGGACAGCCTGACCGGCGGCGACGGGGGCGATGTTTTTGTCCTCAGTTATCAACCTCCTCAGGTCATAATCTCAGACACTGGCAGCAGCGGTCTCAGCGTGACGTCGGACCAGGCCATTCAGCTCGCGCGGTACGGCGTGGGCGGCCTCGTTTCCAGCGCGTCGGCCGTTGGCGCCATTCCGGGACCCGTAGGATCCGCCTTTACTGCCGCGTTTGATTTCGGTTCGATCATTGCCAGTGTTATCAACGATTCCGGCATCGCCCAAAGTGACCAAACGATCCCAAGCGCGCAGGATAACAACTACAACTATGTTAATATAGTCGATTTCAATCCGCGCGAAGACTACATCGTCTTGCCGTTGCCGCAAGTCGCTGGCAACCTGACTTTTAACATCGTGCAAAGCGATAGTGGATGGAGCATTCTGGTCGATGACGGCGACCAGAAAATAGCTAATATCAACATCGACAATGATTTCCTGAGACTGGACATTAACGATCCGAACAGCACCGTTCTTGGCGGCGAAGACGCTTTGGGTGTTCTCGAAGCATTCATTGAAAACGCGTTGATTATTAAGAATGACAAAGACGGCAATGTCTCGTTCACCCAGCGGCGGGATGGCTCTTTCAGCGATGCCGACGGCGACGGTACTTATACTCAATCCAACGCCGGTAATGAGATCACCCTTGATACCGGAAACAGCGCCGCAGTCACCAATCTGTCAAGCCAGTTGGGAGACGCTTCAGTACTCGCATTTGGCAACTGGGGTGGACAAGCGCTGGCTGGTGACGGCAACGATTATGTACGTGGTACCGATGATAACGATGCGATTGTTGCTTATTCCTATGCCAAATTCGTCGAGCAACTTGAGACAGAATTCGATCCCTACAAAGTTATGGTTGGGGCGACATCCCTTGAAGGCCTTGGCGGCGATGACGGGCTTTATGGTGGCGCGACAAATGAGTCACTGGATGGTGGTGACGGCGACGACTACCTCTCTGCGGGTGCCGGTTCGGACACGCTGATCGGGGGCACCGGAGCCGACAACTTCTACATCGATCACTTCAACATTCCCCAGTCGGTGTCTGACATTGCGTTTCAAGAGAACACCATCGCAGACATTGAATTTTACGAAACAATCATCTTCGACGTAACATACACCGACAGCAACAATCGCGTCGTCACCCTCAATCCAAACGATATCGAATTTGCCACAAGTGGATCGACAAACAATATTATCATTCGGTTCGCGTCCGAAAGTTTCCCGATCACCGGTGGGCAGGGAGTCGTTATTGGTGATCTCAATCAGGTCAACGTCAGCAACAACAGTGATCAATCGCTGACCGGCCTCCTCCTGGACCTCAATTCCGCAACTACGTCGAGCGTGTTCGGCGGCAACAAATATGACGCACCAGGATTCAAAGTCGCGTATAACAGCGACCAGTCGCAGATCTACGTGACCCGCATTGCCGGTGTCGGCACCGAGGGCAACGACTTTGTCCAACCCTCATCCGAGTTCGTTGATGTTGGCTACAGTTACCAGGGTCTGGGTGGCAACGACCAGATCATCGGTTCTAAGGAATCGGACACCTTGGACGGTGGTAGCGGAAACGATTTCATCGTCGGCAACCTGGGCAGCAATGTGATTACCGGCGGCAGCGGCAACGACTCGCTTCTCGGTGGCGCGAACAACGACACCATTTACGGCACCACCGGGTTGAACACCATTGATGGTGGCTACGGTGACGACTCCATCATCGGCGGAAACTTCAATGACAAGATTATCGTCGGCCTGGGCACGGACACGATCGACGGAGGAAGCGGTACCGACACGCTTGAATTCACTAACGATTATGATGGTTCCATAATTTCAGCCACGGTTGATCTTTTGACCGAGACGCTGACCGTCAACACCAATCTCGGTGCCCCGGACCTCAACACGGTCGGCCTGACATACAGCCAATCGTTCACTGGCATAGAAGGGATTGTTGGAGGCGACTACGCCTTGACGGTCATCGGCACTGACAATGGGGATAGCCTGCTGGGCGGCAGCGGCGATGATTCCATCTCTGCCGGTGCAGGCGACGATACCCTCGACGGTGGATCGGGCGCTGATACGCTAGAAGGTGAAAATGATGCCGATATGATTTTCGGCAACGCGGGCAACGACTCGATCATCGGCGGCGCAGGCCTCGACACGCTGGATGGCGGCGCTGGCAATGATACACTGATCGCGGGCGAAGATACGCTCGATGCTAATTCGGGCACTTATGACCCGGGTGACGAAGGTGAGAGCTTATCGGGCGGCACTGGCAACGACTCGCTTATCGGCGGTTATGGGGCCGACACCCTTTTTGGTGGCCAGCAAGACGACGTGATAAATGCCGGCGGCGGCAATGATCTCGTATACGCATTCGGATCAGATTCGAACGCGCCCAGCGGCAATGATGTCCTCAACGGCGAGGACGGCAATGACACCATTGACGGGGGCGATGGCAACGCGACAATCAGCGGCGGCATAGGCGACGACGTGATTGTCGTGTCTGGTGTCATTTCAAGCCTGTCAGACGGCACCACTACCAGTGCCAGCAAAACGATCGACGGTGGTGCCGGAAACGACACGCTTGACCTTTCATCCAACGGCGTTCGTTTTGAGTCGGGCTTCGATATCGGCATTGTGCTCGACATGGGTGCGGGGACAGGCAGTTATGAACTCGTCGACCCGAGCGTAACCCTGAATGGCGACTATGGTTTCACCTTTTCCAACATCGAAACGGTTATCGGTACGAATGGGACTGACTCGATCACTGGCAGCAACAGCGATGACTCCATAGCAGGTGGTGGTGGCGATGATACGATCTTTGCCAGCTTCGGGAACGATACGCTCGACGGCGGAAGCGGGACGAATACGTTGGATTTTACCGGTTCGGGGCTGATCACCACCAACGCGTTCCTGAGCAACCAAGGTGGGACGGCCACATTCCTTGACGCAGAGGGCAACGAATACACGCTGACCTACTCCAACTTTGACCGCTTCGTCGGTTTCGAAGGCGGCATCGAGGTCACCGGAACGAACCAGAACGACTCGCTTGTCGGTGGGGACGGTCCGGACGTCATTGATGCGCTGGATGGAAACGACACTGTGGACGGCGGCGCGGGCAACGATTCCATAGATGGTGGACAAGGTCAGGACAATCTTGCTGGCGGTGCCGGAAACGACACGATCATTGGCGGTGACAATGCGCTGGGTTTTGACAACGACGACACAATTGACGGAGGCGTCGGAGACGACTCGATCCTTGCAGGCTTTGGCGACGACTCGGTCACCGGCGATGCCGGGTCCGACACGCTTTCGGGGGGCGATGGCGCAGACACTTTGGAAGGCGGCGATGGTGCGGACAGCATCCTCGGCGGAGATGGGCGCGATTCGATTGATGCGGGGGATGGCGACGACACGATCCAGGGCGGTCCGGGCGACAGTACCGGAGGTGATATCATATCAGCAGGCACAGGCGATGACGCTATTTTGTGGTTTGTCGGAGATGCCAATAATTTCCAGTCGATCGATGGCGGGGATGACACCGACCGTCTCATTATCAACATGGAGGACGGGTTCGACCTTGATCAAAACACCCTTGTCATCGAGGGGACCAACATAACCGCATACTACTACTACGCATCGGACCCCTCGAGTTGGACAAGCCAGACATTCGAAGCGACCGGAATCGAAGAAGTCTTTGTAATTTCCGATGCCAACGGGACACTTGTGTCGACCAACAATCCGCCCGGTATTGTGGCGAGCCTGACACCTGTTACCGGCACCGACGCGTCCGAGCAGATAACCGGCACGGCTGCCAATGAGTTGATCAATGCTCTGGGTGGTGACGATACCGTAGCCGCCAGCGTCGGCTACGATATTGCCGATGGCGGCAACGGTACTGACACACTGCGCCTTGATACTGCGGATTTCGCGGGCGGTGTCGATATCGATATCGCGCCCGGTCGGGTGACATCGGTGACGAACGCTAATGCCAAGACCTATTTCCAGAATTTTGAAGCCTATGTAGCGACAAACAGCGCCGATACCATTCTGGGCAGCGTCGCCGGTGAGAGAATTGTGGCCGGCGGTGGAAATGATTCTGTCAATGCGGGTGGCGGAAACGACACGATTTCAGCATCCGACAGCACAAATGCCGGAAATGACGGCGCCAACGTCATTGACGGTGGCGATGGCAATGACTCGATTTCAGCCGGAACTGGCAACGACACAATAATCGGCGGCGCTGGCAACGATACCATCACCGCATTGGGGACAAACACAATTGACGGAGGCGATGGCGATGACTCGATTGTTGCCAGCGGCACCTTCACTGCCAACACCATCGACGGTGGCGCCGGGAACGACACGATAGCCGGTTTGGGCAACGACACCCTTGATGGCGGCGATGGCGACGACAATCTTGTGATCAGCGTCAGCGACGCTGAAAACGTCTCTCTGCAGGGTGGTTCCGGCACCGACGTTGTAACGATCAACCTGGCGTCCGGGTCGGCGAACGACAGCACATACGCAAACCTGTTCGTTGGCGCGGATCAGATCGAGATCGATCTCGAGATTCAAGGATCGCAGTTTCAACAGGGCATCGCCTATGCCGATGAGATCGAAGAGCTTGTTTTTGATGCAACGGGCACCCGTGGGTTTGACAGCGCCACCGCCAGCATTGAGGCGAACACAGGTTCAACAAGTGTGAACCTGTCACGTGTGACTTACTTAGGCGGGGACGGGGTAGACAATTTCCAAATCGCTCCCTTGCCCGGTTTAACCGTCGATACAGAACTTTCCGGTGCCGGTGGCAATGACTCGTTGTTCGGCGATAGCGGCAGCGACACCATTGATGGCGGCACAGGTGACGACAGCATTTCGGGAGCATCCGGGGACGACCACATCACCTGGTCTTATGGCGACGGCAATGACACGATCCTTGGCGGCGATGACACCGACACGTTGACGATCAACGCCGACAACGGCATCGACGCCGTCGTTTCTGACACGACAGTGGATATCACCGTAACCAGCGGAACAGATCCCAAGTTGAACATTACTGTCGGTGGCGACATGTTTGAGGTCAGCGAGGTCGAAGATCTCGTCATCAACGCCGATGTCAATGGTACAACGACCAATGTCTCGGGCAGCCTCTCTGCCGCGGGTGTGGCGCTCAACACAGTGACTTTCAAAGGGCATGTCGGCAACGATGTTTTCGACGGCTCAGGCATGACCGATCTCGTCCGCGTCGATTTTGATGGCGGCGCCGGTGAGGACACGCTGATCGGTGGGCGCGGCGACGACGTCATTCGGGGCGGTAACGGCAGAGATGTCAAATACGGAGGGGAAGGCGCTGACATATTCATCGGCACCTTCGAACACTTCATCAACGGCAGCGCCATTGGCGACTTTTCCGACGGCGACAAACTGATCCTCGAAGGTTACGACCAGTCCGTGACGTTTGGCGCTATTGACCACGGCAAGACCGCGCTTTTGCTGGATGTCGATGGTGACGGTACGGCAGACGCATGCATTGACATCGAAGGTGACTTCGCCACCCCAGAGTTGGACAGGTTCCAAGTTGAGCGCGTAGGTCGCGACACGCATATCTACCTTGCGGTCATTGGCGCTGATGCGCAGATCACTGACGGTGGAGATGGAACCTCGGGGAACGACGCCCTTTATGGTTCCGATCTGGCCGACACCCTTTTGGGTCAGTCGGGCGACGACACGCTTGACGGCAATGGCGGATCGGATGTGCTGAAGGGTGGCTCGGGCGATGATGTTCTGCGTGGTGAAGACGGCAACGACTCCTTTCTGGGCGGTCGCGGCGATGATTTCATCGATGGCGGCAACGGCAACGACATGATCCGCGGGAACTCGGGCGACGATACGATTGAGGCCGAGATGGGCAACGATACGGTCTATGCCGGAGCTGGGAACGACCGTGTCGAAGGCGGCTTGGGTCAGGACCTGATCCGAGGCGGCAATGGCAAGGATGTGCTCGAAGGCGATCAGGGTGACGACAATATCCACGGTGGCAACCACGACGACCTGCTGAAAGGCGGCGATGACAATGACTGGCTGAGTGGCGGCTTCGGGTCCGATACTCTGAATGGAGATAATGGCAATGACACCCTTAAGGGTGATTTCGGGAACGACATTCTGTCGGGCGGTGAGGGCAATGACCAGCTGATCGGAGGCTGGGGCGTCGATACTTTCGTCTTCAATGGTGGCGAGGATGTGATCCACGATTTCGAAAGTGGTTTCGACTTCTTTTGGTGGAGCCTTCCGGGCGAAAAGATTGTTCTGAATATCGAAGGGGTAGAGAGTTTTGACGACGTGCTGTCGGTAGCCACTCAGCATGGAAGTAACACGGTTCTTGATTTTGGTGATGGGGACAGCCTGACACTGAGAAATATCTGGGTTTCCGAACTGGAAAGCGATTATTTTGAGTTCGTCTAGCGAGCAAATCACCGGCTAGTGCTGCAAGACAACAACTCCGCGAACCAGTGAGAAAAGCAAAAGGTCAGGAAACGGCAACCTTATCTGGTCGCAAAATCGGAGCAATCAATGTTGAGAAGAAGTTTTGTTTTTACCAGCATTTTTGGATTTACGTTGGCGTCAGTGCCATCTGCTACAAAAGCACAGGAGAGTTTAATGGTTGACGAAAAAGCACTGTCACACAGAGCCCTTGGAATGTGGGCAGCAACGTCGAATATCGATACGACGATTTTTGCGCCGGAATACAAGAACCATCAGGAGCCAGTTGCAAAAGGTGGTGTCGGCAGTGTCGATCTGGATGCCTGGGTGGAAATCGTCAAATCTAACCACAAGGCGTTTCCTGATCTAAAAGTCGAAATCCTTGCACAAATCGGAGAGGGAGACAGGGTCTCAACTCACTGGCGGTTCACGGGGACGCAGATGGGTCCCTATCTGGGACAGCCACCCTCTGGTCGTTCCGTAGACTGGACAGGAGTACAAATTGACCGATTTGAAAATGGTTTGATCGCTGAAAGCTGGGTCGTATGGGATTTCCATACGCAACTTGTGGAACTGGGATTATCGAAAGACTTTTGATCATCAGATTCAACTTGGCTGGACCTTAAATGAAAATTTTGTTCGTTCATAAGAACATGCCTGGCCAGTATCGCGAATTGCTTCAGTGGCTTGCTGCGCAGGGCGAACACGAGTTGGTGTTTCTGACGCAACGCAACCCGGCACCACAAATCGCCGGAGTGAAATCCGTAGTCTACAAGCCGCATCACACCCCGGTCAAAGATGCTTACAGCCTGTCCAGAGTATGGGAAGAGAGCACCGGTGCGGGTTTTGGCGCGGTGATGATGGCGCGGCAGCTTGAACAGCAGGAAGGGTTCAGACCGGCTTTGGTGCTCGGCCATACTGGTTGGGGCGAGCTTTTGTTTTTCAAACAAATCTGGCCGGATGTTCCAATTCTGGGGTTCTTCGAATACTTCTACTTGCGCTCCGGTGGTATGGTCGGTTTCGACCCCGAAGAGCCAGTCTCAGAGAACATGCCTTTCCTGATGCATGCGCGCAATGCGGTACCTTTTGCCAATATCCATACTGTTGATCTGGGCCATGTGCCCACGGAATGGCAGAAAAACACGTTTCCCAACAGCTTTCACGACAAATTCTACACATGTCATGACGGCATCCGTACCGATTTGCTTGGTCCCAATCCGGAGGCCAGCCTTTCACTTAGCAGATTGGGCCGAGCAATTACGCGCGAGGATGAGGTGTTCACCTATATGGCACGCAACATGGAACGTGCACGGGGGTTCCATATCTTTATGCGCGCATTGCCGAAAATTCTCGACGCGCGACCTCAAGCGCGTGTTGTGATCATTGGTGGTGATGGAATATCTTATGGCCGTAAGAGCGACCACCCGAGTGGTTTTCGTGGTGAAATGGAGGCCGAGGTCGGCCATTTGATCGACTGGGACCGCGTGCATTTTGTCGGCAATGTACCCTATCACAGCTATTGCCAGATCATACAGCTCAGTCGCTGCCATATGGCGCTGACCATGCCCTTCGTACTTTCCTGGTCACTGCTTGAAGCGATGGCGATGCAAGCCACTGTCGTGTCCTCGGATGTGGCGCCGGTACGTGAGGCGATCAAGCATGGTGAAACAGGCTTACTGGTGGAATTCTCCGACTACGGAGCGCTGGCCGATCAGGTGATCGATATACTCGCCAATCCCGCAGCTTACGCTGATATTGGCCCAGCGGCCCGGGCGCATGTGGTTGAGAACTACGATTTCCAGACCCGTTGCTTGCCGGAACATATCGAACGAATGAACAGCCTGGTACCCGAAGCGGTGCGCATTCAGATGCCGGGCCGAAACCATACAATGTAAACTGAGAAACCTATTCAGATAGAAGTGTTTTTCACGCACACAGTGCTGGGCTGCCGAATGGAATGTAGACATGACAGACAAACGGAATGATGATCGAAAGATGCGTGCCATCAATATGCTGGATAAGATGGAGGCTGGCGCGGCGGCAAGGGTGACAAAAAGCCTCGACGAATTTGACGCAGATGCATTCGAGCTCATATTCGGGTTCGCCTTCGCCGATGTGGTCGGGCGCAAAGGGATTGATCTGAAGACCCGAGAGATGCTGACTGTTGCAATGTTGGGGGCACAAGGAACTGCGCCGAAGCAACTCGAATTTCACATGCGAGCAGCATTGAAGTGTGGCGTTGCTCACCATGAGCTCGTAGAGATCGTATATCAGATCGCGGTCTATGCCGGAGTACCTGCGGCGATGAATGCCATTGCAGCAGCAAAAAAGGCGTTTGATGCTGCGGAATCCTAATCCGCTTCGAGATTTGTTTGAGAGATATCCGGCAATCGAGAACTAATTTCAGCGCGCCGATTTCATAGAGACTGCAGATTCGACCGATAACCTTGAAAACTGTGATAGCGCAGCGGGCTTTTCCGGCAACAAAGTCTGCTTGGCTACTATCGAAATTGAACAGGTGCTTCGAACGGACTTGTCAGAAGAACTTGCCTTGAGGCGGGCAGGGGGCTTTCGTAGCTTTTGCCCATGACCAAATCTGCCTCATTCAAGTACTTCAAAACCAGCCCTGAGATCATCCGCCTTGCGGTGATGCTGTATATCCGGTTCCCGCTCTCGCTTCGGAATGTCGAAGATCTGCTGCACGAGCGAGGCATCGACGTGAGCCATGAAACTGTCCGCTATTGGTGGAACAGGTTTGGCCCGATGTTTGCATCAGAGATCCGAAGAAAACGGGTTCAGCAACTCCGAGCCTTTTCAAAATGGAAGTGGCACGTAGACGAAGTATTCGTGAAAGTGAACGGTAAACGCCACTACCTCTGGCGTGCGATCGATCAAGAAGGTGAAGTGCTTGAGGCCGTCGTCACGAAGCGTCGAAACAAGCAGGCGGCATTGAAATTCCTCAAGAAATTGATGAAACGGCACGGTTGCGCCGAAGAGATCGTCACAGATCGCTTCGCTTCCTACAAGGCTGCGCTCACAGAATTGGGCGCGCTCGAAAAACAACAGACGGGCCGGTGGCTCAACAACCGCGTCGAGAATTCGCATCTGCCGTTTCGACGACGCGAACGCGCCATGCAACGTTTTAGGCGCATGCGAAGTTTGCAGAAATTCGCCGCCGTCCATTCCTCCGTCTACAACCATTTCAACCAAGAAAGATCGCTCACCAGCCGAGACACCTTCAAGCTGACCCGCGCCGCCGCCCTTGCCGAGTGGCGTCAACTTTGTTCGGGATAGGTTCGCGGTTTCCGTGGCAAACTGAGACTGGTTCGAATTAGTCTGACAGCACCCATCAAAGAGTGCCCTGACATCAACAGTATAAGCGCGGTTCGCTTTGGACTGATTCCGATGTTCCTAGCGGCATGCCGACACTACCGACTACCGATACCTCCCCATTTTTGGTTCATCGGTGAACAGCCAAACTGAAACCGCCACGATTTCTCCATGATTCAAGGGGGCTTATTCCGCCGATTGGGTCGTACGTGCCAGCGCGATCGGCGATACAATTTCCGCAAGTTCACCGGAAGGGACAGAAATGGTCAAAAGTATGTTGGGCGTTGATCAATCCGACTTGCAGGATTTGGTTGACTACCCTCGGGAAACTCTCGAGATCGAGCTAAAGGAGTGGGTCGAACTTACCGAAAGGGTAGCGCAGGCAAAGCTTGCAAAGCACATCGCAGCTTTGGCCAATTCTGGTGGGGGTTACCTAGTATTTGGTTTCTGTGACGACGAGAGCATCGCACCCAACCGACCAACTGATCTGTCTAGTTACAACCGAGACACCTTTGGAGCAATAATTAACCGCTTTCTGTCTCCAGCCTTTCAATGTGATGTCGTACTAATCTCATCTGGCTCAAACCTAACTTATCCCGTTGTACGAGTGCCCTCGCATGGTTCTACCCCAATATGTGCCAAAGCCGACGGCCCGCATAACGTTAAAGGTCAACCGCAAGGAATTCGCGCTGGAGTTTACTATGTGCGTAAACCGGGCCCAAAGAGTGAAGCCGCCGTTGGTGTCGAGGACTGGCAGCCACTTATCCGGCGCTGCGTCGTATTTGACCGCAATGCAATGCTGTCAGACATTGCGCGTGCGGTTCAACTTCAAACGGTGGAGCGCTCACCTTCCGTTTCGGAGCAGCTGAAGACTTGGCATGAAAAGAGTAACTTACGCTGGCAATCGATAGTTGAACGCGCTGCCGATCTCAATTGGTTGGTCGATGTTCGAACCAACCACTGTCAGCTTAGCTATTCAATCTTGACTGAAGAGAGCAGCCGGCTTCCTGCAGGGGAACTTCAGACGGAACTAGAACGGGCGAACCGTGATGTTCGGAAAACTGTTTGGACCGGCTGGAGCATGTTCTACCCATTTAGGCGACCTGAAATTGCGGCTGCATTGCATCCTGAATTCGAGGACGGTTCTGGGGTCGATGTACTTGAAAGCAACCTAATAGGAGACGGAGATTTCGATTTGAGCCTGCCCGACTTCTGGCGATACACGGTTGATGGTCGCGCAACAATTATCCGCCCCTATCGCGAAGATCGGCAGCGATCTGTCGAGGGTACCGGGCGCGCCGCGGGTACGTGGATTAGTCCCGAGACCGTGATACGCGAAACCTCTGAGTTGGTGACCCATGCGCGTGTCATGGCCGATCGCTACGAAGGCACAAGGGTTGCATTTCGTTGTACTTGGCGAGGACTTGCTCATCGCGAAATCGACGACTTCAATGGCGTCCACTGGTCTCCTGGTCGAGTGTCGCGCGCAGATCAACGGACAACTGGTGGTATCTGGGAATTACCTGTCATTTCTGCCAGTTGGCATGATGCTGTCGCCGAATTATCTTGTCCAATTTTGAGTTTGTTCGGTTTTCATGACTGCGACTCGGGATTGGTGTCGAGATTGGCTCCTCGTTTTGTAAAGCTGTGATTTTGGCAAGAAGAGGTTACCTGCGGCCAACCGCATAAGCCAACTAACGTAAATCACTGTGCGCTTTGTCCCGCAGTATTTGAGTTCAACGCAAGCGGGATTTCGAGCTTGCGGCGAATGGCCTGAATGCGGGCTGCGACTGCGACATCTCGTAGTGGTGTTGGGTGGCGGCTGTGGGCTGTGAGTGCTTAGCCTGACAGGGCCGCTCCAGACCATGCGCCCGTCCCGATAGCCCAAGTTGTAGTCATGGCCGAAGCCAGTTTCAGTTTTGGTTTCTCGATCTTTCGGACTGTTTCTTTGCTCATATGGTTCTCCTTTCCATTCGATGTTGACAGTTCAACGGCATAAGCCAGGCCCCAAAGGGCAATGAAGGTCAGAAGGCCAACGAGACAGAGAACATGAAGGGGAATCGAACCCCAACCTACCAGACCTGTCAGGCTAAACACTCACAACGGCAGCATAGTTTTCCAACGCAAAGATGCAAAGTCCGAACGTCGGCTTTCAGGAAGCTGCGATGCAGCGCGTGGTGTATTGCCAGATGTCCGCAAGGGGCCGCTATGAACCCAAAACTCAAATGGTGCTTCAAGCGAATTACTCCAAGGCTTTCAGCAAACTTGGCAGTCGTGCGCCTTGCAGCATAATGTGATCGCGCATCAAAGTGTTCGCAGTTGCTCCATCCTTGTTGAAGATCGCTTCGGCAATCTGCCCATGCTCTTCGACCGATTTTTCCAGCCGACCGACAACTTCATATGGCAACAGCCGGTAGACGTTTATGCGAGCTTGAAGTCGCTCCAGTTGATCGATCAGCCATTCGTTTCCGGCTGCTCTGTGAATGGCTGCGTGAAATACAAGGTTTGCAGCGGCGTAGGCGGTCGGGTCTTCTTTCGCGGCTGCGTCCCTGCATTGTTGCAAGCCTTCTTGGATCGACGTCTTGTGTGAAAGCGTCAAAGACTCGCTGGCTAATCGCGCCGCCATCCCTTCCAATTCCGCAGCGACTTCGAATAAATCGTTCAGTTCTTTCGCAGACAAAACTCGAACTATGGCACCTTTGCGAGGCCTCGTTTCGAGAAACCCGCCATCCACCATTGATCTAATCGCTTCACGTATTGGAGTGCGGCTGACACCAAATCTTTTGGATAGTTCAGCTTCTTCCAACTGATCGCCAGGCTTCAGTAACCCACTGAAAATCTCGTTTTTTATCTGCTCGATAAGCATATCTGATGCGCGCGGCATGGCTGCTCCTTTCCAACATTTTCATACAGTGCAGCGGATTCCAATTCCATACAAAAAGGCATCAACAGGATTTTTTTAGTTGCTATATGTATACATATAAGCCATGTAATAATCCACAAGGAGGAATCACAATGAAATATTTTGCACGATCAACTGCATTGGGCTTGGCGCTTTTTGCGGGCAACGCACAGGCGGAAGAGCTGCGTCTCTCTCACCAATGGTCGACCGCAGATGTCAGGCATGAGGTCGCTCAAATCGTTGCTGATGAAGTCGCCGCCGCGGATGTGGATCTTGAGATCAAGATCTTCCCGTCCAAGTCGCTCTTTAAGCCGCGCGAACAGTATCGGCCACTGTCACGGGGGCAGCTTGATATGACGGTTTTCCCGCTTTCATATGCAGGTGGGCAACAACCGTCATTCAACCTCACCCTGATGCCGGGTCTCGTAAAAAACCACGATCATGCCGCGCGTTTGAGCCAGTCTCCCTTCATGGAAGCGCTCGAAGAGAAGATGGCCGAAGATGACGTTATGGTTCTTGTGCATGGTTATCTTGCAGGCGGCTTTGTCGGTAAGGAAAAATGCATCACTAATCCTTCCGATGTCGAAGGACTGCAAACCCGCGCCGCTGGAAAGTCTTTTGAGCAAATGTTGGTAGGGGCGGGTGCATCGATTACGTCGATGGCGTCGTCAGAAATCTACTCGGCCATGCAGACGGGTGTTTTAGACGCAGCAAACACATCATCTTCTTCATTTGTGTCCTACCGGATTTTCGAACAGGTCGCGTGTTATACGCCGGCCTCCGACATTGCGCTGTGGTTCCTGTATCAGCCGCTTCTGATGAACAAATCCACGTTTGAAGGCTTGTCGGATGAGCAGCAGGCCGCACTCCTCGCCGCAGCGGAGAAAGCCGAGGCACATTACCTCGAACAGGCGAAGCTTCAGGACGCGAAATCGGTTGAGGTCTTCAGCGCGGCCGGCGTGGAGATCGCTGAAATGACCGTGGAGGACTTCCAAGATTGGCAAACGCTGGCGCAAGAGACGTCATATGCCACTTTTGTCGCCGAAGTTCCCGGCGGTCAGGAGCTTTTGGATCTCGCTTTGGCCGTCGAATAGCCCTGTTGCGTCCGGGGCCAATGCGCCTCGGACAACATTTTCACGAAAGCAAAGGACGCCCGCCATGTCCGGACACGCCCCTGCAGCAATTGTTCGAACAACAAGTGACAACCAAATCGTTCGATCTATCCACAAAGTTTCAAGCGCCGCCGGTTGGTGCTCTGCTTTGATGATCCTGACAGCTGTCGTTCTGACTTGTCAGATGATCTTTGTTCGATTTGTCCTGAATGGATCGACTGTGTGGCAAACAGAGATCGTCGTCTATCTCGTCATCGCCGCAACTCTGGTCGGGTTGCCATTCGTTCAATATCAGCGGGGGCACGTCAATGTTGACTTGATCCCATTGGCACTGCGGGGGCGCGCTCGGTTTGGCCTTGCAGTTCTGACCCTCAGTTTGTCCATCATCATCACGGCGGTGCTGCTATTCTACGGCTACGAGTATTGGCACTTTGCCTACAAGCGTCGTTGGACATCTGACACGGTCACAGCCGTTCCGCTGTGGATCCCGTATCTGTCGCTACCTGTCGGTTTCGGTTTGTTGCTTCTCCAACTTCTCGCTGATCTTGTTGCCCTTTTTACAAAATCTGAAACCCCATTTGGGTTGGAGGCATAACGATGGACCCCCTCATCCTTGGCGCCCTTGTTGGCGTTTGCACTATCCTCGTTCTTTTCTCTGGCGTGTCTGTTGCCGTAGGCTTGATGATCGTCTCTGCTGGTTTCTTGTTGGTCTTTGACGGCATTCGGTCGTTGGAACTGATGCCAGAGATTTTCTTTGGAAAGCTCGACAGCTTTGCGCTTCTCTCGATCCCGATGTTCATCATCATGGGGGCATCGATTGCATCAACGCGAGCAGGCGCGGACCTGTATGAAGCACTCGAAAGATGGCTCACGCGCGTCCCCGGCGGGTTGGTGGTCTCGAACCTGGGCGCCTGCGCATTGTTCGCTGCAATGTCTGGTTCGAGCCCCGCAACCTGCGCCGCGATTGGTAAGATGGGCATTCCAGAAATGCGCAAACGCGGCTACCCGGAAGGGATCGCGACGGGTTCTATCGCGGCAGGTGGTACGCTCGGCATCTTAATCCCACCGTCGGTTACAATGATCGTCTACGGGATCGCGACGGAGACCTCAATTGGCCGTCTGTTTCTGGCAGGCGTCTTTCCTGGCCTGCTTTTGGTGGGGCTCTTTGTGGTTTGGTCGCTCTACGCGACCTGGCGATCCGGCGATACCGCGCTGCTGACCGCGCGCAGTTATTCCTGGAAGCAAAAATTCGAAGTTCTGCCGCGTGTTGTGCCGTTCGTCGCCATTATCATCGGCGTGCTTTACACCATGTACGGCGGCGTTGCCACGCCGTCAGAAACGGCAGCAGTCGGCGCAATCCTGTGTCTTGTCGTGGCCATCGTCATCTACAAGCTTTGGGATATCCGCAAAATCTGGATGATCCTGCAGGACAGCACCAAGGAAAGCGTGATGATCCTGTTCATCATCGCAGCCGCTGGCGTGTTCTCTTACATGCTGTCGAGCCTTTTCATCACGCAAAGCATTGCGACCTGGATCGGGACGCTGGACGTGAACCCTTGGGTTTTGATGATCGCTGTGAACATCTTCCTAATCATTGCGGGCTTCTTCCTTCCTCCGGTCGCGGTGATCCTAATGGCGGCTCCGATCTTGTTGCCAATCATCACGACTGCTGGCTTTGATCCGATCTGGTTTGCCGTGATCCTGACGATCAACATGGAAATCGGGCTGATCTCTCCACCCGTTGGCCTGAATCTTTATGTCATCAACGGTATCGCCCCGGATATTTCGTTGAAGACCATCCTGACCGGTTCCCTCCCTTTCGTTGCCTGCATGTTGATCGCCATCATCTTGCTTTGTGTCTTCCCGGGCATCGCAACCTGGTTGCCCGAAGCCGTCATGGGCCCCGCGCTCTAACCCTATCTCCTGAAAGGAAAGACCATGTCTTTTGCTACAAAGTACCGCCGCGTTGGCCTGATTGTTCCCAGCTCCAACGTCACCATGGAAACGGAAATTCCCGCGCTTTTGAAAGCGCGGGAGACGATCCTGCCCGATCGTTTCGCGTTTCATTCGTCCCGCATGCGGATGAAAAGTGTGGTGAAGGAAGAGCTTGAAGCTATGGACGCCGACAGCCAGCGTTGCGCGGTCGAGTTGTCCGACGCAGCAGTCGAAGTGCAGGCCTATGCGTGTCTGGTTGCGATTATGTCCATGGGGTTGGGCTATCACCGAAAATCTGAAGTCAAACTCAATCAAGCGACGGTCGACAATGGATGCCCAACTCCTGTCCTGAACTCTGCGGGCGCGCTCATCGATGGAATGAAGGATCTCGGGATCAAAAAGGTCTCGATCATCTGCCCGTATATGAAGCCGCTCACGAAAATGGTTGTGGATTATATCGAGAACGAGGGTATCGAAGTGCAGGACTTCCTTGCACTGGAAATTCCGGACAACCTCAAAGTCGCGTCACAAGACCCAACAGCTCCTGCCGAGCTTTGGCGCAAGCTTGATACGCGCGGTGTCGATGCCATTGTTGCATCTGCCTGTGTCCAAATGCCGTCGCTCCCATCAGTCGAAATGATTGAACGTGCGTCCGGACTTCCAACTCTGTCAGCCGCCGTTGCAACGACGCGCCAAATATTACGTCGTCTGGATTTGACTGAGGTTGCACCGGGCGGCGGTGCACTGCTGTCAAACGGCATGACAGCGTCCTTGCAAGAAGTGGCCTGATTATTTTCTGCGCTGCTCTCCCGTGGGGCAGCGTATTTCCAAGCGAGACCAAATCGTGAACCGTGAACCGAAAACTGAAGCTTTAGAAGTGTCGCATCAGGTATCCATCTATCCGATTACTCAAGCGACAACAGCAACGTTTACGGAACTCTATTTTCGGCTGACTTTCCTGTTCTTTATTCAACGCGGCAGCAAATACGTTCTGCACCCGACCCAAGGCGAAATGCTTGGCGAAGAAGGGGATTTGATGATCTTTCCACCGGGCGCCATGGTCACCATGGAAAACCGGCCGGTCATGAATGAAACCTACCGTGCTTTGGGAGTTTGCTTTTCCCATGACCAGGTGAAGGGCGTTTTCTCTGATATGTCAAGAACGCGAGCTGAAAAGGGCGTCCAAATTGTTAGAGCTTCAGAGCACAACCCGTCTGATATCCTCAGCTTGATCACCGATACGCTGAACAACGCTTCACTTCCGGAAATGATCAAACAGCATCGACTATTAGAGCCTTTACTCTGGCTTCGCGCACAGGGTTTCAATCTGCCGACGCAAGTTGAAGACGATCCAATCAGTCAAGTCCGCCGCTTGATCGAAACAGACATTAGCCATCCATGGATGGCCGGGGAAGTCGCCGACCATTTCGCGATGAGCGAAGCCACCATGCGACGATGGCTGTCAAAAACAGGTCAGGGGTTTGCAAAGATTCTATTGCACACGCGATTGGAACGAGGGTTGAGCTTGCTGCAAACCACAGACAGCCAAATCTCCGCAATCGCAATGGATTGCGGTTTTAAAACGCCATCTCATTTTTCGGACGCTTTCCAAAATAGGTTCGGAATTAGGCCAAAAGACATCCGCTCCGCGAAAGGTTGATCGAATTTCGACATTATTTGCGTGGCTGTCAGAGGCGGCACTTGTGCGTCGTGTCTAAGTTAGCTCCATCGACAACACGAAAGTTCAGGAAAGGAACTGAACAATGCTACGCACATCTCTTCTTGCGCCCATGCTGGTCGCAAGTGGTCTGGCGTCCCCTGTTGTGGCGGACACCTTCAAACTGACCAGCCCCCATATTGCAGAAGGCACCCAGCTTGACGCAGCCCAGGTTTTTCAAGGCTTTGGCTGTGAAGGCGGCAACATTGCTCCGACGTTGGCTTGGTCTGGTGCACCCGAGGGTACCGAAAGCTACGCGGTCACTGTCTACGACCCAGATGCGCCAACTGGTTCTGGCTGGTGGCACTGGTTCGCTTTCAACATCCCGGCAAATGTAAGTGAATTGCCCAGCGGCGCGGCGGTCCCGACAGGTGTAGTGGAACTGACCAACGATTATGGCGCGGAAGGCTTCGGCGGCGCATGCCCACCGCCGGGTGAGGTGCACCGCTACAACTTCACGGTTCATGCTCTCGGCACGACACTGGAGCTGGACGACTCCGTCAGCAATGCACTGGCCGGGTTCATGGTGAACGCCAACAGTCTGGCTTCCTCAACCATAACAGCCGTCTACAATCGTTAATTTCTTGCGCCTCGGGGTGGCCCCGTGGCGTAACGATTCCTCACGGAGAATACCGATGAAAATCACGATCGACAGCTTTGCCAACGGCTCACCGATCCCAGCCAAGTTCGCGTTTGGACAGATCCCTGCCGAAGGTCGCTTTGCCTTGTCCGGCAATGTAAACCCGTCAATCGCATGGAGCGACGCACCCGAAGGTACAAAATCTTTCGCTCTCATTTGCCATGACCCGGATGTTCCATCCTCCGGAGACGATGTTAATCAAGAGGGTAGAAGGGTTCCAGCCGATCTGCCACGTGTTGATTTTTACCACTGGGTTGTTGTGAACATTCCAGCGAATGTATCCGAGATTCTAGAGGGCGCAGACAGTCTTGGTGTGACGGCCAAAGGCAAAACCGCCGGCCAGCGTTCCTACGGCAAAACGGGGATCAACAGCTACACAGACTGGTTTGCTGGCGATGGTGAAATGGGCGGGAATTACGGCGGTTATGACGGCCCGTGCCCACCTTGGAACGACAGCATCATCCACCACTACTATTTTACTGTTTACGCATTGGACATCGACCAGCTGGATTTGCACGGACCCTTTACCGGGGCAGACGCGTTGGCTGCCATGAAAGGTCGCGTTCTGGGGCAAGCCTCCCATATCGGGACCTACAGCATGAACCCCGACGTAGTTGCCTTAGCAGTCTAATTGCCGGGAGCCTCTTGAAACGGAGGCTCCCGCTCGACAAGGGACAACCCATGTTTTACGAACCGCGAAACGGCCACGGTCTGCCACACAATCCCTTCAACGCGCTCATCACACCACGCCCGATCGGCTGGATTTCCACCCGCGGGACGGATGGGTCGGAAAATCTCGCGCCGTATTCGTTCTTCAACGGTGTCTCTTACTCCCCTCCGCAGGTCATGTTTGCATCAACGTCCAGCAAAGAGGATCGCCAACGCGGTAAAGACTCTATCGGCAACGTGATCGATACCGAGGTGTTCTGTGTCAACGTAGTTGGGCACGAAATGCGCGACGCGATGAACAAGACCTCTTTGTTGGCGAGCCGCGATGTCGATGAATTTGAACTCGCCGGGCTCGAACGCACTGAATGCGAAACGATCCCTTGTTCACGTGTGGCCCACGCCCCTGCGAGTATGGAGTGTAAACTGACCAAGGTTGTAGACCTGCCTGGCAGCTCCAATATCGTAGCCTTTGGTGAAGTCACAGGCATTCACCTCAACGAGAAATATCTGATCAATGGCATCTTCGATGTTACCAAGTTCCAACCCTTGGCACGTTTGGGCTATCAGGACTATGCGCGTGTGACAGAGCTGTTCAGCCTCAAGCGGCCAAGCGCTTAAGTCTCTTCAAAGGGCAGAGGAATTGAGTTTTTCTCTGGCTACGCCAGTCAGACAGATACAAAACTCCCAGTGTGGCAAATTGCCTTAAGTCGGCCATCAGTAGCTTTGTTGCGCTTAGAAAGTTTTTTGACCAATGGCCTTGCCACACTGCAGCGAACGGCAGCTATGCATATTGCGACCGCAGCATATGGAGAGGGTGCCCAAGGTCTGCTAAGGGCCGTAATTATCTGATCCCATTGCCGTATTACCTTCAATGGAAGTCTGGTTTCCTATAAATATTCAACAAGTTCATCATCAATAGCCTCTGACAATTCAAACGTAGACAATACGATAGTAAGATCAGGACCGTTCTTAGCAGAAAGCGATCAACTTGGCTCGGCTCAAACTCGAACATCTACAAACATTTCTTTCTGTTGTGCGCTTCGGCAGTGTCAGCAAGGCAGCCGAAGTACTTAACCTGACGCAGCCTGCCGTGACTACTCGCATCAAGTCCTTGGAAGATGGTTTGGGAACGTCGTTGTTCAAACGTGAAAGCGCTGGCATGCGCCTCACCAAGCGTGGCGATATGCTTGTCCACTATGCCGAGCAATTTCAGCACCTTTCAGATCTGGTCGAAGAGCACGTTGTGGATACGAGCGCCGTTGACAGGTTGATCCGCCTGGGCGTGTCCGAGACTATCGCTCAAAGTTGGCTGCCCGAATTTGTCGGCGCATTGCGAGCAAAGTACCCGTCTCTCAAGATCGAGATCAGCGTCGACATTTCATTGAACCTCCGGGATCAGTTGCTGGGGCGTGAAATCGATCTGGGTATTCTGCTTGGGCCGGTCTCAGATTACACGGTCGACAACGTGGTGCTTCCGGATGTACCACTGGCCTGGTTTCAGGCAGCAGGCGGAACTCTAGGGCAAAACGTCGATCTGGCTGGCATCCCAATCGCGACCTACGCCAAGAACACCCGGCCGTACCGGGAACTGAGGGCCGCACTTTTCGAACGATTCGGTTCCGAAATCTCCCTGTTCCCGTCCTCTTCTTTGTCTTCTTGTTTTCGGATGGTCGAGGCCGGGCTATGTGTTGGCGCGCTGCCGATCTCGCTAGCGAAGAAGCTGGTGCAAGAGGGAAAGCTGGTCGAATTCGACCCGGGCTGGGTTCCCGAACCTCTTCAATTTTCTGCCTCTTACCTGGGTGATCCGCGCAATCATCTGCTTGAGGCCGCAGCGGTCATCGCCCGAGATGTAGCGCTTCAACAGGTATAAAAATATATTATGTAGAAGGCAAAAATAATACAATTTGATTTTATGCCCTAGTCGCACGAACGTATTCCAAACTAGGGAGGGTCGTAATGAGCGATCTGTTTGAGCCGTTGAAATCTGCGACAACAGCGTCTGTGCGCGCGCAGATCAGGTCACGGGCCTATCGCGGTCACACAGCCGGATTGGGCGGGAATACCCTGCAGGCCAATCTGGCGATTTTGCCCGAACATTACGCGTTGGATTTCATGCGCTACTGCCAGCGAAATCCAAAACCCTGCCCGATTGTCGGCGTTTCCGATACGGGCAATCCAAACATGGACACCTTGGGAGTTGATATTGATATCCGCACCGATACTCCGGCTTACTACGTATATCGCGACGGCATCCACGTCGACACGGTTCATGATCTCAAGCAACTGTGGCGCGATGATTTTGTGGCGTTCGCTTTGGGGTGCTCATTCACTTTCGAACATGCATTGCAACAGGCCGGCGTACCGCTCTGGCACATCGAAAACGACCGCACAGTGCCGATGTTCGTGACCAATATCCAAACGATCAAATCTGGTCCTTTCGAGGGGCCAATGGTTGTCAGTATGCGGGCGATCCCTGATGCCAGGGTAGACGAAGTTGTCGATATCTCACGCAAATTTCCTCTGGCGCACGGAGCGCCGGTGCATTGGGGCGAGCCAGAGAAAATTGGTATCGCCGATATAAATAGCCCGGACTGGGGCGATCCGGCTCCGGTCTCAGACGGCACCACGCCAATGTTCTGGGCTTGTGGCGTCACACCACAGGCTGCGATCAAGAATGCCAAACCTTCAATCGCGATCACGCACAAGCCGGGGCACATGCTGATCACCGACATCGCGGATGACGCTGAAACACCCATCTATCAATCAAAATAATACAACAGGAGAGAAACCAGATGAAGAAACTCGCAACAACTCTCGGCGCGCTCGCTGTCTCAGCAACCGCAGCGTTTGCCGACAATCCCGTGGTTTTGAACGCAGTAGGAACGTGGTCCAGCCTGACCAACTACCAAAAACACGAAGAGCCATTCTTTAACCAACGGCTCAACGAGGCATCGGGCGGCGAAATAGTCGGAAAAATCCAGTCGCAATCCGGTTTGGGGCTAAAGGGCTTCGAGATCATGCGCATGGTCAAGAACGGTGTCTTCGACTTTGCCTTTGGCTTGCCCGGCTACGTCGCCGCCGAAAATGCGATTTTCGAAGGCGCTGATCTGTCCACTTTGACACAGGACATCGACACGCAGCGTAAGGTGGCCGACGCCTATTTCGACACGTTGTCCTCGGCGTTCGAAGAGATCTACAACGCCAAGCTGCTTATGCTGTACCCGTTCCCAAGCCAAACCCTTTGGTGCAACGCTGAAGTGAACGGAATTTCCGATCTGGAAGGCAAAAAGATCCGCGTCTACTCGACGACTTTGGGTGATTTTGTAGAAGGTGTCGGGGGCACATCCGTAACTGTCGCCTTCTCCGAGGTTATTCCGGCGCTGGAAAAAGGTGTCGTAGACTGCGCGATCACCGGCACCATGTCAGCCTATACGGCCAAGTGGAACCAGGTGGCCACTCATGCCTATACCTTGCGTGTTGGCTGGGGTCTGGCATTCGGAGCCATGAACCTGGACAAATGGAACAGCCTGACGCCAGAACAACAGGCACTCTTGGAAACCGAACTCGCGGTTCTGACGGACTCCATGTGGGCAGAGACGGCAACCGAAGATGATATTGCGATTTCCTGCATCACCGGCGGCACATGTGAAATCGGTGAAGCCGGATCCATGACGCTCGTCGAACCCACGGCAGACGATTTGACCGCACGGGACAAGATCGCGACCGATGTCGTGCTGGCCCGTTGGGCGGAACGCTGCGGCGCCGATTGTGCTGCAAACTGGAATGAAACCGTTGGCCCGATCCTTGGCCTGAAAGCCGAAGCCAAGTAATCCGGCCGATTCAGTGGGGCGGTCAAACTCCCGCCGCCCCACCACAAAACATCAGGTAATCAAAATGTTAGACAAGCTCTTAGGCGGCGCGCGAAGGCTGAGCCTTTGGATGACGTGGCTGGGTGGTACACTGATCGTGTTTTCGGCCTTCCTCATCACTCTCGAAGTCTTTCTACGCAAAGTTTTCAACATCTCGCTGGGCGGGGCGGACGAAATCTCGGGCTATGCCTTCGGTGTGGCAACCGCGTTGGCGATGTCTTTTGCGCTGTTTGAACGCGCGCATATCCGGGTTGACGCCCTGCTCGGAGCAATTCCCAAGGTGCTGCACCCAATTATCAACCTGTTTGGCCTCGTGCTTTTGACAGGATTTGCCTTGGTCATCGTTGTGATGGTGTGGGGTATGGTGGCCGACACGCTGGCTAACGGTTCCCGGTCGATTACTCCGATGCGCGTACCGTTGGCCATTCCCCAGATACCGTGGCTCTTGGGTTGGATGTTCTTTGTAGGCTCGGGCGTTCTGATCGCTCTGGCCGCGATCAGACAATACTTACGAGGCGATCTGGCCGGAGTGCAGGACCTGATCGGCGTGAAATCCCTGGACGAACAAATAGAAGACGAGACGGTATAGACCGATGCTGATCAAGACACTCCTGATCCTACTTGCCCTCATCGGTTTGGCCGTTCCTATTGCCGCCTCGTTGGGTTGGCTGGGCCTGATCCTGCAATGGACCGACAGCCCGATGCCGTTGCACCGCGCAATATCGGATATGGCATGGCAGACCAGCACGGACTTTCTGCTGGTGGCAATCCCGATGTTCGTAATGATGGGAGAGATCCTTTTGCGTGCTGGCATCACCGAAAGGATGTACGACGGTATTGTCAAATGGCTTGGATGGTTGCCGGGTGGGTTGATGCATTCCAATATCGGATCCTCGGCCCTGTTCGCGGCCACGTCTGGGTCATCCGTAGCCACAGCCGCAACCATCGGAACGGTGGCTGTGCCGCAGATCAAAAAACGGGGTTACAACGAGCGGCTGTTTCTCGGCACCGTGGCTGCCGGAGGAACGCTCGGCATTCTCATCCCGCCTTCGATCAACCTGATCCTATATGGTTTGTTGACCAATACTTCGGTGCCGGAACTGTATCTGGCGGGCTTTCTGCCTGGATTTCTGCTGGCACTGTTGTTCATGGCAACCGTCGTTGTGGCATGCATGATCAGGCCGGAATGGGGCGGGGACCAATTACGCCACAGCTGGGCAGAGCGGCTTGCTGCGCTTCCTGCACTGATCCCCCCTCTTGGCATCTTCATGGTGGTCGTCGGCTCGATTTACGCAGGTCTGGCTACGCCTACCGAAGCCGCAGCATTGGGCGTTGTTGCCTCGATGGCGCTTGCGGCGTTCAACGGCAAGATGTCGATGGAAACCATGCGTCACGCAATCGAAGGCACAATGCGCACGACCGCCATGATCATGCTGATCATTATAGCTGCGGTGTTCCTGAACTTTGTCCTTTCAATAATCGGCCTGACCCAGGCTTTGACCGATTTTGTCACAGGGCTGGGCTGGAGCCCAACGCAAACCATGTTGATGATCGTCGCGGTGCTGATCCTGATCGGCTGCTTCATGGAGACGTTGTCCATGCTGTTGACCATGGCGCCGCTGGTTACCCCGATCGTTGTGGCGCTGGGTTTTGATCCGGTGTGGTTTGGCATCTTGTTGATGGTACTTCTGGAAACCGCTCTGATCACACCGCCGATAGGGATCAACCTTTATGTGGTGCAAGGGATCAGGAAAGCAGGACCGATGATGGATGTGATCCGCGGCGCATTGCCATTTGTTGTTACCATGTTCGTCATGCTCGGGCTTCTTTTGGTTTTTCCGAAGCTCGCAACCTGGTTGCCTTCCTTGGTGTACTAAACCGCCGAGGCTTCCTTCCCCCTTCATGAAATTCAATGCCGGTTTGGCCGGCAAGCAGAGGAGTTATGTCCATGTGGCAGTTTTGGGTAGATCGGGGTGGCACGTTCACCGACATCGTTGCACGCAAGCCGGATGGAAGTTTGCAGACACATAAGTTGCTGTCCGAGAATCCTGAACGCTATGCCGACGCCGCTGTACAAGGTGTTCGTGAATTGCTGGGTCTGGAAAGCGATCAGGACATCCCAAAAGGGTCAATTCGTGCGGTAAAGATGGGAACCACGGTCGCGACCAACGCGCTGCTGGAACGGAAAGGCGAACGAACCATTCTGTTCATAACGAAGGGGCTGCGCGATCTTTTGCGGATCGGGTATCAGAACCGTCCGCGCCTGTTCGACCTGAACATCCAGCTGCCCGAGCTTCTGTACGAAGACGTAGTCGAAGTCGAGGAACGTGTCGCGGCAGATGGCGAGGTCGTGACACAGCTGGATATCGACAAAACGAAAACCGCGTTGGAAAAGGCCTATTCGGACGGGTACCGATCCGTCGCTGTCGCGTTGATGCACAGCTTTCAGTATCCCGCTCATGAAAAACTGATTGGTGAGCTGGCGCGTGCCGTTGGGTTTCCACAAATCTCGCTTAGCCACGAGGTGAGCCCGCTGATCAAACTGGTGGGCCGCGGAGACACCGCAGTGGTTGATGCCTATTTGTCACCCATTCTTCGTCGATACGTAGAGCAGGTAGCGACAGCTCTGGGCGCCGATGAAGGCGGGTGCGATCAATTGATGTTCATGCAGTCTAACGGCGGCTTGACCGACGCCGATCTTTTCCAGGGTCGTGATGCCATCTTGTCCGGGCCGGCGGGCGGTGTCGTCGGAATGGTACGCACCGCTGCCGATCACGGCTTTGACAAACTGATTGGTTTCGACATGGGCGGCACGTCTACGGACGTGTGTCACTATGCCGGTGAATATGAACGATTCTTTGAAACCGAGGTTGCCGGCGTCCGGATGCGTGCGCCGATGATGTCGATCCATACGGTCGCCGCAGGTGGCGGATCTATCCTGTCCTTTCGTGATGGCAGGATGCAGGTCGGGCCGGAAAGTGCTGGCGCCAACCCCGGACCTGCTGCCTATAGACGCGGTGGCCCGCTAACCGTCACCGACTGCAATGTTTTGCTTGGCAAACTGCAGCCCAATCATTTTCCGTCGGTTTTCGGCCATGAAGGCAACGAACCGTTGGATAAGGAAATTGTGCGCAGAAAATTTGAAGCGCTGGCGGCTGAAATGGGTACGGATAAGTCGATTGAAGAACTTGCCCAAGGGTTCTTGCGCATCGCTGTTGAGAACATGGCAAATGCGATCAAGAAAATCAGTGTGCAACGCGGTTACGACGTTACCAAATATACCATGAATTGCTTTGGCGGTGCCGGGGGACAGCACGCCTGCCTGGTCGCCGACGCGTTGGGGATGGAACGGATTTTCATCCACCCGTATGCGGGCGTTTTGTCAGCCTTTGGTATGGGTTTGGCGGACATCACAGCGATCCGGGAACATCAGTTCCAGTCCTCTATTCTGGATCCAGAGGCACAGAATATCTGCGATGCTCTGGCGAAGTCCGCCAGGGCCGAGGTTGCGGCGCAGGGCGTGGCAGAGGTAGATATCTCGATCTCAGCAACTGCCCATATCCGTCCCGCGGACGCTCAGCAAAGTCTGTCGGTGCCATTTTCCGACCCGATTTCGATGCGCGACGCATTTGTCGTGTCGCACAAGCAGCGCTTTGGATTCGCGCCGGATACCAGCGATCTGATCATCGAAATGCTGGTGACAGAGGCTATTGGAAAGACGGGTGAGCAGGTCACTTTGCCCGATAGTGACGCAACCAACGCCGCTCGGATTCCGGTGACGCTTTATTGCAGCGGGCACCACCAACAGGTTCCCCTTGTTGATCGGACGCAGCTTGGCATTGGTCAATCGATCAAAGGCCCGGCGATCTTGACCGAACCAACTGGAACAAATGTCGTCGAAGACGGTTGGACCGCCACCTGTCTGAGCGGTGGCAACCTGGTCCTGACGCGTGAAACACCGCTGCAGCGGGTTGAAGCAGTCGGCACAAATGTCGATCCGGTTATGCTGGAAGTGTTTAACAACCTTTTCATGTCTATAGCCGAACAGATGGGGGCAACGCTCGCGAATACGGCGTATTCAGTGAATATCAAAGAACGGTACGACTTTTCCTGCGCGATATTTGACCAAAACGGTGATCTGGTTGCCAACGCACCGCATGTGCCCGTGCACTTGGGCTCGATGTCGGAAAGTGTTCGTACGATCCTACGTCAAAACAAGGGCAAAATCCGTCCAGGTGACGTGTTTATGATGAACAACCCCTATAATGGCGGCACCCACCTTCCCGATGTTACCGTCGTCACCCCAGTTTTTGACGAAGCAGGTGAGAAAATCGTGTTCACCGTCGCCTCGCGCGGCCATCACGCTGACATCGGAGGTAAGACCCCTGGCTCGGCTCCGCCCGACAGTCGCCACATTGAAGAAGAAGGCGTGTTGATCGACAATTTCTTGTTGGTCGATCAGGGTAAATTACGAGACGGCGCGGCGCGCGACCTGTTGGGTTCAGGGCGTTACCCGTGTCGCAATGTCGATCAGAACATGGCGGATCTTGCGGCACAGATTGCAGCGAACGAGACCGGCGCAGCCGAACTGCGCAAAATATCGGCGCAGTTTGGTTTGCCAACAGTCCACGCCTATATGGGGCACGTTCAGCACAACGCTGAGGAAAGCGTGCGACAGGTTCTCGACGTCCTGCGAGATTGCAGTTTTTCCTACCCATTGGACGGAGGGGCAAAAATCGAAGTGGCAATTTCGGTAGACAGGGAATCCCGAACCGCCACTATCGATTTTTCGGGCACATCCGATCAATCGCCCCTCAACTACAATGCACCGCTGGCAATTTGCCGTGCCGTTGTCTTGTACGTGTTCCGAACGTTGGTCGGCAGCGACATTCCGATGAACGAAGGCTGTATGAAACCTTTGAAACTGATTGTTCCGGCTGGCACGATGATCAATCCCAACGCACCCGCGGCAGTCATTTCCGGCAATACAGAAGTCTCGCAAGCCATTGCGGACACCCTTTATGGCGCGCTTGGGGTTATTGCCGGCAGCCAGGGCACGATGAACAACTTTGTCTACGGTAATGCCTCCTATCAAAACTACGAAACCATCTGCGGCGGGACCGGAGCCGGCAAGGGCTTTAACGGTACGAGCGCGGTACACAGCCATATGACAAACACCCGCATGACGGACCCGGAGGTTCTGGAAAGCCGGTTCCCGGTACGGTTGGAGGAGTTTTCGATCCGCTCTGGTTCAGGCGGGAACGGTGAGTTTCAAGGTGGCGACGGTATCCGCAGGCGGTTGCGGTTCTTAGAAGAAACAACCGTGACCATCCTTTCGTCCCACCGGGATACCCATCCACACGGTGCTTCAGGCGGCGCCCCCGGCGCGACGGGACAGAACGCAATTGTCCGTAGCGACGGAGCCGTACAAAAGCTCTGTGGCAACGACCAGTCAGTTCTTCATTCGGGAGACGAGTTTGTAATGGAAACACCCGGCGGCGGTGGGTTCGGTCAACCAAACAAACCGGTTTAAGTTGGGGATATACGACGAAAGAAGGGTTTTCGTAATACAAAGGTGCCTTTGACTTGCTCAGGATATTGTGAAAACGCTTTCTTTTGCTACGGAAAAAACAGCTGAGGCCAGCTTCGCTCTGCGGTGTTGGCCTACTGTTGATCAGCTATCTCTTGTGTCGTGAACGGTCGCATTGGGATCTGTTTAGCAACATCGAACTGGTGGATGGAATGCAGCTGTGGGCCACCCGTCGTAGTGCAACTCGATTAGTTCCAGCTGATGCAGCGCTGCATCCGAGGACTGAAAGGAGTCTGAAGGAGAAGAACTAAGTTTGTGCTACGGGCGTACGAAGAAACTACCTTGCTGATCTTGCACCCTTCTAAGCGCTGCGCGGCAGCGTGAAAACCGGCCATTCGTTCAGGACACAACGAGATTAGAGCGGGCAACTTACGGGTCGCGGACGAAACTGTCCTATCTTGGAGCAACGGTTACTCACTGATTATTTCAGAAGACGGACCATCCGGTTTCTTGAGTCAAATAGGCGGCTGCCCGTGTACCAGCATTTGAATTGCCGTAGAAATTCAATCCCGGTGACCAAATGCCGATGGAAGCAACGTTGGGTGCAATAATGAGAATTCCGCCACCTACGCCACTTTTCCCTGGCAATCCAACGCGAAATGCAAAGTCGCCGGAACCATCGTAGTGACCGCAGGTCATCATCAACGCGTTGACACGTCGCGCGTGATTTAGGGACATCACTCTTGGCGATCCCTTCAAACCGGCAAGAACGCGACCGGCTCGTGCAAGTTGGATGGTTGTCATTTCAATTGCGCATTGATGGAAGTACGTTCCAAGGACCAAATCGGGCGGGTTAAAAAGGTTCTCATAAGACGCCAGATAATGAGCGAGTGCCTTGTTTCTGGCCCCAGTCTCTTGCTCGGATCTGGCCACGGCGCCGTTGATATGAATGTCATCATCCTCGGCCATTGCGCGCACGAGATTCAAGACTTCGGCCAAAGCCAGTTTGGGCTCACGGCCAGACAGGAGGGCGTCTGTGGTAACAATAGCGCCTGCATTCACAAACGGGTTTCTGGGGTGGCCTTTGTCGCTCTCCAAAAGAACGATCGAGTCGAAAGCAGTACCTGAGGGTTCGCGATCGACCCGTGCCCACAATTGGTCGCCGATCCTTCCCAAGGTTGCAATAAGTGCAAAGACTTTAGAGATGCTTTGTATCGTGAACCGTTGATTGGCCAGCCCCGCAGAATACGTCGCCCCGTCTGCCAAGCAGACACTGATAGCAAATTGGGCGGGTTCAATTTCAGCAAGATCCGGAATGTACTGCGCAGGCTGTCCCCAATCCGCTTCGTGATAGATTCGATCTGATATGCTTGTCAGCAGCGCCTGTAAGTCGAGCATCAGCCAATCCTAATTTTAGCAGTGACGTTGTTGTTCAGCACACCGGGGCCGGCCTAGCTTACAGCTTCTCTGCACCTCCTACAAAGATCGGCAGATCGTGACGGGCCGCAAATTCAGATGTGGCATTGCGAAATGCTCGTTTGAGGACGACATACATAGACACATTTGTGTTTTCCATTGGCATCACAAATTCCATCTCAATGGTAACCCGCGGTTCGAACCTGCGTGCAACAACGCCATGCGGTGCAAATAGCGGCAGTGAAAATGGTTCCGCAATGTTGACGTTTCGTTTGTTGGCCAACAGCGCGTACCGCATTACGGATGATTGGCACCAGATTCGCTTGGATATGCTGCCAGACGCTTCGCCAATCAACCGGGTTTCGTCATCATTGGGTAAGAACATCGTTTCGCTTTCAAACCCCACATGACTATGCCCGCTGAGATCTGTATTTTTGATCACCTTCAGATTGGCTAGCTCATGGTCCTGATGCACAGCGAACACATAATCGGCCGTTGCAAAGGCTTCGGTATGGATCCCTTCAAGATGACCAACTTTGTGCGTTACGGCAAAGTCGAGCTTTTTGTCGTAGAAAGCTTCCACAGTTTCTTTGGCATCCTGATCATAAATGTCGACGAAGGCATTTGGGTAGTTCTGATGAAATGACTCTAGAACCGAGGGCAATACCGCGGCGCCGATAGTCGGTAGGCAGGCTAGGCGAACCCGATCTTCGATCCCTGCACGGATTTCAGCAGCAGCGCGTTGTAGCGATTCGGCGCTATCGTAGACACCCTCAGCGATCCTAAAAAAGGCCATACCCTGAACTGTTGGTGTTACGCCCCGGCCCACGCGAGTAAAAAGTTCGAACCCTACATTTCGCGAAAGTTCGGTGACAAGTCGACTTACACCCGATTGTGTTAACCCCATATGTTCAGCGGCGGCCGCCAATGTCCCAGTTCGCACCACGAGCAGAAACGCCTGAAGCTGCCTAAATGTCATCGTCCAACCCTCTTCGAGGAATGATCCAATATAGTGTGGCCAACAGTTCGTTGAGGATCCTTCAGGTAAAAAAACGCGATTCCCGACCAATACCGGCGAAGTTCCGATAGGCGTCAGATTACGGTGCACGCCATCGCTTCGCAAGTTGGAGGCGCTCAAATAAGCGGTGGTCGCAAAGAAACCGCTCGGCGCTCGCCGCCATTTAACATCTTAGGATAAATGCGAAAAATTTGTATTGCTGACGTAAGGTCAAGTACCTTGATGATTCAGCAGGATTCCGAAGGGAAAATGTTTGCTACCACTCCGACCACTATGAACCACAAGGCACAGCAAGGCACAAGATAAGGCCTGGCAAACTAGCGACCAAGTGAAGTCCTGCGCATTCTTTTTGCTGATGCCACTGTACATACTCGGAGCAAACATGATCTCGAACCGCGCACTTGCATTGTCCTCCGTAATCAGCATGGCGCTGCTTGCATCGCCCTCAATCGCGGATGTCCATCCTGTCACCAATGAAGAACTAGCCGACGAGCAGGTGTTTACATACCGCGTCGGTGATGAATTTGCCTCGATTGATCCGCAACTGGCGGAAGATGTCCAAGGCGGTGAATTCATTCGGGACCTTTTCGAAGGGCTGATGAACCAGGACGCAGATGGCAATCTGGTGCCTGGTGTCGCCACACATTTTGAAGCGAACGCTGACAACACCGTCTACACATTTCAATTGCGTGACAACGCCAAATGGTCGGATGGCAAACCTGTGACCGCCCATGATTTTGAGTATTCGTGGAAGCGACTTGCCGATCCGAACACGGCCTCTCCTTATTCCTGGTTCGCTAAAGAAATGGGGCTGAAGAATGTCAAAGCTGTTATGGCCGGAGATATGGATCCGTCCGAGCTTGGTGTGAAAGCCTTGGATGACCGCACACTGGAAGTTCAGCTGGAAAACAGCATGGGGCACTTTCCGCTGATGACGACGAGCGAACCGACATTTCCGTCGCCAAAATGGGCGATCGATGCGCATGGGTCCGACTGGACCAAGCCCGGGAACATCGTATCAAACGGTGCTTATGTTCTGACCGAACATGTCCCCCAAGAAAAATCCGTGCGCGAACGCAATCCGCTTTACTGGAACGACCAGAACACGATTTTGGAAAGGGTCGAGGCTCTTGTCATCAGTGACGACAACGGTGCCCTGACGCGCTATCTCGCCGGTGAGTTGGATCGCACAGAGGTGCCTACCGGGCAATACAATGCCCTAAGCAAAAAACACCCAGACGACGCAGTTAGTTTTCCGCGTCTCTGTGCCTACTATTACTTCATCAACATGACGGAAAACACGCATCCCGCACTGCTGGACCCGCGTGTTCGCGAGGCGCTTTACCTGGCCATTGACCGAGAGGTGATCACCAATGCGATCCTGCAGGGTGGCGAATTTCCGGCCTACACCTTCACGCCCGAGGCGACAGCTAACTTCGTCAGCCCAGACAGCTCGGCACGTGGAATGACGCAAGCCGAAAGAGACGCGCGCGCTTCGGCTTTGCTGGCCGAGGCTGGCTACTCTGGCGAAGAGATTGAGCTGGATCTTCTTTACAATACCAGCGAGGCGCACAAGAAGATTGCGATCATTGCGTCCCAGATGTGGAAACAGAAGCTGGGTGTCGATACCGTCCTACAAAACATGGAATGGAAAACCTTCCTCGAAGCGCGTTCGAACCAGCAGTTCGACATAGGCCGCGCCGGATGGTGCGGGCCATATAACCTGGCATCGTCCTTCCTGGACCTGATGAGCAGCACACACGCATATAACGATGCGGGCTATGCCAATGCCGAGGTTGACGCACTGCTGGAAAAAGCCAAGACCAGCCCCGATCCGTCTGCAAGTTTTACGCGTATCGAGGAAATCCTGGCCACCGACTTCCCGATCATTCCGATCTATCACTACGCAGGCGTTTACATGATGAACGACGATCTTAGGAACTGGCCCGTTGGGAATGTCGAGCAGAAATGGTACTCGCGCGTGCTCTATTTCGCGGCTGACTGACTGGGCAGCGCCGGACCGCACACCACGTCTCTGGTCCGGCACCTCATCCCGAATTCGCCCCAAACATTCCCTTTCCGCGGGAGGTCCCAATGACCGAATTCATATTCAGACGTCTGCTATCCGCGATTCCTACGCTACTTGTTCTGATCATCTTCTCCTTTCTGCTGATGCATTCCGCACCCGGCGGCCCGTTTTCTTCTGACCGACCCCTGCCGCCCGAAGTGCTGGCCAACATCGAGGCCAAGTACCATCTCGACGATCCTCTTCCGCTCCAGATCTGGAACTACGTTGTGGGTGTCGTCACCCAGTTCGATTTCGGTCCGTCCTTTCAATATAAGGATAGGACGGTAAACGAGATCATCGCTCAGGGTTTTCCGGTGACGTTGACTTATGGGTCGATCGCATTTGTGGTTGCCGTTGTGTTTGGGTCCGCCTTGGGCATCACGGCAGCGCTGAACCAGAACTCGTGGCTGGACTATTTTGCCGTGGGTGTTTCTATCGGCGCTCAGGTGCTGCCGAACTTTGTCATGGCGCCGATCCTCGTGCTGATCTTTACGCTATGGCTCGGATGGCTGCCCGGCGGTGGGTGGAACGGTGGGCAATGGCCCTACCTGGTCATGCCGGTGATCGCATTGTCGACCAGCTTCATGGCGTCGATTGCCCGGATCATGCGGTCGTCGCTGTTGGAAGTGATGCACAGCAACTTTATACGAACCGCGCGCGCCAAAGGCCTGTCGGCGCGTGCAATCCTTTTCCGGCACGCCTTGAAGCCGGCGATGCTGCCGGTGATTTCCTACCTCGGGCCGACCTTCGTGATCATGATCACCGGATCTGTTGTGATCGACCTCTATTTCACCACCGGCGGTATCGGGCAGGCCTTTGTAAACTCGGCGCTGAACCGGGACTATTCGGTGATGATGGGGATCACGATCCTGATCGGCTGCCTAACCATCCTTTTTAATCTGGTCGTGGACATCCTCTACGCCTGGATTGACCCCAAGATCAAACTATGAGGAGGCCGCACCATGTCTGACACCGCCATTGCAGCTCCTGACGGCCACGTGGAAACACCGACAAAAGGGCGATCCCTCTGGCAGGACGCGCGCCGCCGGTTCTTGCAAAACCGGGCCGCTGTGATCAGCCTATTCGTGCTGAGTTTTATATGCCTTGTTGCCGTTCTTGGCCCGTTTTTTACCGCATGGAACAACGAAGAAGTGGACTGGAGCGTCTTGGGCGACATTGCTACGTTGGGCGCGCCGTCGCTAGGAAACGGCCACTATTTCGGCGTCGATGAACTTGGCCGAGACCTCTTTGCGCGTGTCGTTCAAGGTACGCAGGTTTCACTCATGGTCGGGATCGTCGGTTCGTTGATCGCCGTCACCTTCGGGACCCTCTATGGCGCGACAGCTGGATATGTAGGCGGGCGCACCGACAACATCATGATGCGGCTAGTCGATATCCTGATGTCGATCCCTTACATGTTCGTGCTTATCCTGCTGCTGGTCGTCTTTGGCCGCTCGATGTGGCTGCTGTTCGTGGGTGTCGGATTGATTTCCTGGTTGGAAATGTCACGGATCGTACGCGGCCAGACATTGACCCTGAAATCCAAAGAATATGTCGAGGCGGCACTGGCTATCGGGGTCAAGCACCATGTGATTGTCATCCGGCATATCATCCCGAACTTGCTGGGTGTGATCGTGATCTACGCCACCCTGCTGGTGCCTCAGATGATCCTGACCGAGAGCTTTATCTCGTTCCTTGGCCTCGGAGTTCAGGAGCCCAACACAAGCTGGGGAGCGTTGATCTCGGAAGGTGCCTCGACCCTGCAATACGGCACCTACTGGCAGCTCTTCTTCCCGCTCGCTTTCTTTATTGTGACGCTCTTTTGCTTCTTCTTCATCGGTGACGGCCTGCGCGACGCGCTGGACCCCAAAGACAGGTAGGGACCATTCATGAGCTTGCTAGAAGTCAAAAACCTCTCTGTAGAATTCGACACGCCCGACGGGCCGGTACGTGCCGTGCAGGACGTCAGCTTTTCGCTCGGAGAGCAGAAGACTCTGGCCATCGTCGGAGAAAGCGGATCAGGGAAGAGCCAGACGGCGTTTTCAATCATGGGGCTGCTCGCCGGCAACGGGCGGGTGTCCGGATCGGTCAAATTCGACGGAACCGAGAT
>NZ_JBQFPG010000011.1:0-145756 GCF_056534355.1 Ruegeria sp. D7 | reverse complement strand
GCGTCTCTTCCCACGCCCCCGCAACAAAATGACCCGCATGAAACCGCTTGCCCATCAAACGGCCCTGCATGTCAACCAGACAAACCAATACGGTGTCGATTTCCCCGGCAGAAATCTGCGCCTTAAGATGCTCGAATGTCAGTGTCGCGCTCACGATGCGCCCTCCCTGATCGTGATATCGTTCAGCGCCGGTTCAAGCAGCGCCAGTATGTCCCGGGACATGTTGGCAACCTGTACTTCATTGCCCAAAAGATCATTGCGTACTTCGATCATCACATTGGCCAGCCCCCGGCTCAGCGCATGAAGACGGAGCGAATGCGTTACACCGTCAGCGGGGCCATAGGGCTGATTACGTTCCGTGCGGCGATGCGGGATCTGATCCATGTGATCCAGCATGGCATCGACCAGACGACTGTCCTCGTCATGGAGAAGTCCAAGTTCAACCGCGCGCGGCTTACCAAAATAGACTGGCGTGAAGGAGTGAATAGTCACAACGACTGTATCCGGACCGCGCGCATCCAGAACCTGTGCAACAGCCTGACAGAACGGGGCATACACTGCCTGGGTACGTGCATCGCGTTGCGATTGATCGAGGCCCACATTGCCCGGCACTTCGATCAGTTCTGATTTCTCGGGCATTGCGCTTGCCGCCTCGGGCGGACGGTTGCAATCATAGACCAATCGCGAGACGGTCGAGGCCACGACCGGAGCATCAAGCGCTGTCGACAGCGCCCGTGTCAGCGCCATTGCGCCCGGATCCCAAGCGGCATGGCTGACGCGCGCGGATGCGGACAATCCCAAATCATCAAACTCTGCCGGAATGCGGTTGCTTGCATGTTCACACAGCAGAACCACACGCCCAATGCCCGTCTCGTTCAGGATTTCGACTGATCCCGTCACCCTTTGACCTCAGTATCAGCGTCCTGCTCCATCTGTGGGAATTCTTCGATCAGGCGGGTTTCAAGCAACTGCCCGTTGCGATATAGGATCGGATAGGCGACGGCCGCGATGTGACTGTTGAATTCGCGAAAGGCGCGCAGCGTTTCGAGGTGGATGTCGCTGGTTTCAAAGCTTTCTGCGCTGCCATGTTGCAAGCGTTTAAGGTGGCGTTTGCGACTGTCACGCTCGGCCCGCTTGATTTCGGTTTTTTCCAGGCTCAGCAGACGCGCGCTTTCCAGATCGTCCGAGATCAGCACGTTCGAGGCCAGTTTCAGGTTGGCCACAATCCCCTCGTGCATTTCGACCAGCTCTGACCAACCTTCTTTCGAGAACGCGGCCCCCTTTTTGCGCATGTCATCCGCCAATGCCGTCAGGCGTTTGGCCACCACGTCGCCCGCGGTTTCCAGGCGAATGGCATATTCCATTAGGTCCCGCGCAATCTTGGCATTTTCCTTGCCGAACGCATCAGCGGGGATAGCCGCCACATATTGCCGGATACCAGAAAGGCAATCGTTCACATCAGTATCCATGTCCCGAATGGCCCGGATCTGCTCCTTGTCGCCGCTGCGATAAAGCTCCAGCGCAGGCCGGAACATCGAGCCAACCATGTCGCTCATCCGCAGAAGCTCGCGTTTGAGGTTAGACAGGGCCTGATTGGGTCTGCTGAGGGAGTCGAGATCAAGTGCGCTGATCGGTTGCCCGGGCTGCGCGCTGCTTTCAGGACTTTTCGGATCGGGCAGCAGTTTTTCGAATGGCGCGCGCAGCATGCCGCAGAACGGCAGGGCCAGAACCAGAAGCGAGGCGTTGAAAATCAGATGTGCATTCACCAGCATCTGCCCGCCTTGCAGATCGCCCAATACTCCGGTTCGCAGCGCCAGGTTGGCAGCAAACAGCGAGACAATTGACCAACTGCCCCGCAGCGCCAGATTAGCGAAGGGAATGCGCCTTGCAGACAGGGCCATGCCGCGTGTCAGCCAAACCGGGATGAAGGCGGACCCGAAATTAGCACCCAACACCAGCGAGAGCCCGGCGGCAAACGGGATCGCCCCGATTTGCACCAGGGTCACACACATCAAGATCGCAGCGACCGAAGAATGCATGACAAAGGCCAGCGCTCCACCGACCAGGAACGCTGTGATGTAATCACGCGCAAGATACTCGGCGATGGCGGGTAGAAAGGCGCTGTCACGGATCGGGTCCATCGCCTCGCGCAGAAAACGCAGTGAGATCAGGATGAATGCGACACCCATCAGAATACGGCCCAACTGGCGCGGTTTCTTGGCCTCTGTCTTGACGAACAGATAGCCGCCGACCGCAAGCAGTAGCGGCACCAACCAATCCAGTTTGAAGGACAGAACCTGAATGATCAGCGCCGAGCCGAGATCGCCACCCAGAACCATCGCGAGCCCGGTCGGAAAGGCCAACATCCCGCCCGCCGCAAATCCGGAGGTCAGCAATGCAACCGCGGCCGAGCTTTGCAAGACGACGGCCATTGTAAGCCCTACCATCGAGGCCTGCGCATAGCTGCGCTGCCCCGTCATCACCCGCTGAAACGATGCACCATAGCTACGCTCGATGCCCGTGCGCACCATGCGCACAGCGTAGAGCAGCAGCATCGTTGCACCAGCCAGACTTATGAGGAAACTGACAATCGCCATTCCGTTATCCGTTCACCAGATCAAGCAGCTCGGAATGCAGTTGCGGCGTGGCCGCCGATATGACTCGGCCGTCGGAGTTCAGACCTAGCGGCTTACCCTCCCAATCGCTCATGATCCCGCCCGCAGCTTCAACTACGGCGGAAACCGGCAGATAGTCATAAGGCTGCAGATCATAATCGATGACCGCATCAACATGGCCCATCGCAAGCAGTGCATGCGGGTAGCAGTCATAGGCAAAGCGTCGGGTCTGTCCCGAATTCATCAACCGATCAAACAGGGCCGGATGATCCCGGTAAATCTTGTCGCCTTCGTTGACGAAAAAAACTGCGTCGCTCAATTGGCGTGTAACGCTGACCGAGACAGGCTTGCCATTCAGTGTGGCCCCTTGACCTTTCATGCCGATCAGAAATTCGTTCAGGGCAGGCATGCCGATGACCCCCAATCGGGGAACACCATTCGTGAGATATCCCAACAGGAACCCAAACAACGGATGCCCCGACAGGAATGACCGGGTGCCGTCAATGGGATCTACAATCCAGACATTCTGCCGATCCTGACCTTCGAACCCCTGCTCTTCGCCAAAGATACCGTCATCTGGAAAGTTCTCAGCCAAATATTGTCGCACAACGGCCTCGACACCCTTGTCCGCCTGTGTGACCGGGCTTTCGTCCGCCTTGAACTCAACCCCCAAACGTCCCCGAAAGTACCCGCGCGCAGCCTGCGCGGCGATATTGGCGATTTCGGCGGCGTGAATCGCGATATCTGACGTACCTTCGGGCGTTGCAACGGTATTTGGTGGGGTTAGCATCTGTTTTTGTCCCTCATTGCAATGCCTTAAGCAGTATTCAGAGACGCCGTCATGGTACAGGTAAACTGGATGACTAACGGATCGCCATTGCACATGGGTGTTCCGGTTGTATCGTCACTCTGCGATGCTGCATTACGCAACATCTTTTAAGCATCAACGTCACAAAACCCCACACAGCACAGCAACATTAACCCACAAAAAACAACTTATTCAACCAAATTATTCCGTTTTTGGTTGATTAGCGGTTTCGTTTGTGGATTTTGAGCGGTGGGTATCGCCATTCCGAGGCAAAGCAGGCAATACCGCCGCGTAGTTTTGGCAGGAATACACGCGCAGGGCCAAGGATTCGGTTCAGCGATCAGGAGCACCGGGATATGACAGACAAACACAACGTCCTGTTTATCATTACCGACCAGATGCGGGCGGATTGTTTGTTTGGGGCATTGGAGGCCCATGTTGACCTGCCTCACATGCGCGCGTTGATGGAGGACAGTGTTTCTTTCACGCGGCACTTTTCCGTTACCAACCCCTGCGGGCCATCGCGCGCCTCATTGCTGACCGGGCAATACGCGATGAACCACCGGTCGGTACGAAACGGCACGCCCCTGCGCCACGATGCACCGACCATCGCCAGCGAGATGCGCAAGGCAGGGTATCTGCCGATGCTGTTTGGATATACCGACACATCACAGGACCCGCGCGTGTTTGATGCAAAAGACCCGGCGCTCAGGTCATATGAATTCCACATGGCCGGTTTTCAGGAAATGCTGGAAATGCGGTTGGAGATGTCATTCCCATGGCGTTCTCATCTGAAAAACCGTGGATATGAGTTCGAAAACTATATTGACGTGTTCAAACCGGTCGCACCCGATGGCGGCCAGCCTGCACTGAATGACCCGGCCTTCTACGCAGCCGAGGATAGCGATACCGCCTTTCTAACCGATCGGTTTCTGGAAACCATGCCGGCGTATGCGGATGATGACAGGGGATGGTTTGCACATCTGACCTACATTCGCCCGCATCCACCGCTGGTAGCCCCGGCACCATATAACCGAATGTATGACCCTGCCTCGCTACCATTGCCATCGCGACTGCTAACCGCCGAGGCCGAAGAGGCGTTGCATCCGTTTTTCGCTCCGGCACGGGCCAACAGCACGGTTGCCGGGTTTGTTGAAGGTTTCCCGGACCTTGAACCGACGGACGAGGTAGTGCAGACGCTGCGTTCGATCTATCTGGGTCTTGCCACGGAGGTAGATCATCATATCGGCCGCGTGGTTTCGTTTTTGAAAGAAACCGGGCAGTACGACAACACAATGCTGGTGGTCACCGCAGATCATGGCGAGATGCTGGGGGATCGGCACAGTTGGGGTAAGATGTCGGTTTATGATGCGGCCTATCATACACCCTTGATCGTGCGCATGCCCGATGGAGCCCGTGGTAAACGGGTCGAGGCACCCACGGAATCGATTGATATCGTTCCGACGATTCTCGAATGGATCGGGCAGACAATACCGGATTCCATGAATGGGCATTCGCTGTTGCCCTTCCTTCAGAGTGAATCCTCAACCCCGGCTGACTGGCGCCGCTATTCATTCTCGGAGTTGGACTTCGCTGATCCGCTGAACCCAACCCGCTGGCAACGCGAACTGGAAACGGGGTTAGAGGACAGCTGCCTGAGCATCCTACGCGACAACCGGTTTACATTGGTTGAGTTTGCGGCTGATCTTCCGCCCATGCTGTTTGACGGTGAAGGGCAGGGTGAGATGGAGAACGTGGCAGAACATCCTGAACACGCCGCCACATTGGCACGCATGACACGCGACATGTTGCGTCACCGGATGCGGAAAATGGACAAGACCCTGTCAAACTGGATGATCACCCCGGATGGTCCGCGCCATCCGTGACATTCCTATATGGCTGAGGATCGTCAACCACCCCAGGTTACAGTCATCAGCATATCCTCGAACTCTGCGGTGTCGAAAAACAGCACGATCTCACCCGTTGGGCCTGCGGGCAACGGAACCGTCGCCAACTGACCAACCGCCAGATCGCCCAGTTCCGGACGGCGGGTCAATGTGTCCTGAACCACACCTCCGTCGCTTGTATCAGAACGATCAGACACCGTGATTGTTGCCGGAGCAGCATCCAGACTGCTTTCAGCAAAAAGATCGCACCGTTTGAGCGTCGTGAGGCGACCAGCCGACCAATAGGGATAGTGCTCGGGTCGGAGTGTCAGCCGCAGCTCGTGACGCCCACCCGCAGGTGGTGTTTCGCGGCGGAAGCGTGCCCATTCTGTCGGGAACTCGTGCCGCAGTGAGAATAGCCGCACATTGCCCACAGTCCCGTCTGCCGCGATATCGGCTTTCAGATGATCAACCGCCGCATTGCGCACAGGTCCACCGCCATCCCGCGCAGTGTAGCGCAGGTGCAAGACGACGTCCGAGATCGTGTCATAGTCGAACTGTTGCGGATCGCCCTGCGTTGGGTCCGCCGGCAGCTCTAGCCGCCATTCGCTGACTGCGCCCACATTCTCGAATGGTAAATAGCGATCATCAGGCATGCCCTCGAACTGACCGGTTTCCATTTGCGCCGCACTGAACACATTGCTTTCGGCGCTGTGAATATCGGCGAAACGGTCGTCTTCGGGGCCCGTGCGAACATAGCCATCCCCGATATCCGGTCGTTGCCGGATGCTGCTCTTGAGATGCACAAGTTTCGCATGGGTTCCTATATAGGGCCCGGAAACACAGGGCAGGCTGAGCGCAACACTCTTGATCCGGCGGAAGTAATGGCCCGGCCCATCCAGATCGAACTGGGCCTCGGGGATTTTAAAGGTACACCGACCTGTTCTTCGCAGATTGACCAGGGCCAGCGGATCGATTTGTAGCAGGCTGACATGTTTGGTCAGCTCGTATTCGTTGCGATTGTGCTCGTGATACGCAAGCTCCATCCGCTTGACGTCCAGCAGCAGCGCCTCGCCTGAAAGAAGCCCCTTGCGACCGCCATCCCAATAGTTGAACTGCACCAGAGTTTTCTGATCCAGCTCGGGCCGCATCAGTTCGGCTTTCATGGTCTGCTCGGCGCGTCGCGCGGTATCGAAGGCAAAGCGGTAGTACTCGTAATACAGCTTTGACAACTCGCCTTGCAGCCAGCCATAGAGCTCTTCGTTGGTGTACTTGTCCTGCAAGAAATCGCGGGTTTGCTCTGATAGACGGATTGCCTTCTTCAAGTTCAGGTATTCGCGATGCTGCGCCTGTTCCGCGATCAACGATGTCAGAATCTGACGCCCGATCTGCATCACATCATGGGCCGCCAGATTGTGCTGCAATATCCATTCATCGGCGCGACGTTCATAGGCGGCAGTGCGGGCCGCCATCCCGGCCTGATCACGGTTCCAGTCCGCGATCATCCCGGAAACATCCCCCGCGATCCGCATGACCGAGGACAGCACGGTTCCCACCTTAAAATCGATGGTGCCGCCGAGACCCCAATAGTGCAGATCAAGTTTCGGGTCGGGGATCGGGGTAAGGGTTGCTGAAATCGAGTGGAATACCGATTTGGCCAGCGTTGTGTCACGGGCTATTGGCAGCAGAGTATTAAGCTCTTCATCCTCTTTCTTAGACAGGTGAAGGTCTCCGCCCCCGGTCTGACCCGACGTTTGTGCGCCGTCGCCATCGCCCGGGCGCTCAAGATCGGGAAACTCGAGCCGCTGAACCGGGACGTCATATTGCGCAACAAGCGCCTCATATGCTTCATCAAAATTGGCCTTTGTCAGGTTTTGACGGGTCAACTCAAGGGTTTCAGGCGCATTTGGATCAGCCTCCTGACCCAGCAGGCGCTTGTAGTAGTTCAATCGCTCAAGCGCCGCGCCGCGACTGCCGATCAGAGCTTGCGTCGCTGCCTCGGTGTTTTTCCATTGAAGGTAACGAAGATCGACCTGCAGTTTCTGCAAGCTGACTTCGTGACCTTGCCGCAACAGGGCAAGTGCCTCGGCGTCGCGTTTTTCCAAGGCGGTCAGCAAGGCCGACCCGATATTGCGGACCTCTCCGGCCAATTCCGCCGCCTTCTCGATCAACACGCGCGAGCGGACGGGGCTGACCGGTTGATTCAAACCCGAAACGACAGAGCCGATATCCAGCCCAGCCGCCGCCGCCTTGACCAGCATTCCCGGATCGATCGGCGGGTCGAACAGGGCAAGCGGACGAACCTGCCCTTCGATATCCATACAGTTGCGGATTTTGAACAGCCGGTCGGCAACCGTATCCCAATAACCCAGCAGCTTTTCATTATGCGGGATGCAGAAATACAACGTGCGGGCCATACCGAATAACGGCGCAGCGCTGTCGCTGGTGCCCGCACCTGTTGGCGTTGTGAAATTGAAGGGGAACGCGCCTTCAAGCTCGACCAATGCATTGCCCATCGGATCAAGCCCTTGCGCCCGAAGCTGCGCAAAGGTGCGTGGCGTGGTTGTTCCACCCGCAGGTGAACGCTGCGGCTTGTCGCCCAGCAAGTTCGAGGCGAGCACATAGATCTGCAGCGCTTCCATGATGGCTTCGCGCGTGAATTGCTGGAACAGGTTGTCACCCCAGGCAATCAGATTGTCGAGGTACTTCATCACCACGTGCATCATGAATGAAATCGTCCGTGTGCGCGCGACTGCAAAGGGCTGAAACGGGGTGTTTCGCACCGCTTCATACCCATTTAGGATCGCTTCTTTCTCGGCCAGCTCCGCGTCGGTGCATTCGTCGTTTGGTTTGCTGAGCAGGGTCAACAACGTATCGATGGATTGGGCTTCGCCCTCGCGAAAGGCAAGGAAACGCCAATAGCGTGTGGGCACCGGTACATCGGAGTCATTCTCGGTCGGATCGAAAATCAGATGGAACCAGCGTTGCGCTTCGGCGAAACGTTGGGTCTTGGACAAGTGCACCGCAATGGTCAGCGGCACATGGAACATCAGTTCCCAATTGTAGTTGGCATAAGGCCCACCCATCCGCGTGTCGATTTCCTTCGGGAACGAATGGATGTCGATCTTGTCGGTTTCCTGCGGGGAATAGAGGGAATTGAAGAATGACTTGCGCAAGCTTTTGTGAAACTCCGGGGACAACATCCCGGGCACACCCTGTATGTTCAGACGCTCGATCAACTCCGACACGAAGGGGTGGAAGAAGTTTTCAAACGTGTAGTCCCAGTGTTTTTCATAGCTTATAAGCTTCATCTTCTGGGGGCCGAAAATGTCCTGATCAAGCAGGTGATGATAGCCATAAGTGCTGATCTTGCTGGTATCCATGATCAAAGTCCTTTCCGGATCAAGTGCGACGCATGCGGACGGTGCTGCCCATCGGGCCGATGTCGCGGTCGCCAAAGCGGACCGTGCCACCGGTGCCCAGCGCTGTATGGACAAAGGCGTCTTCGGTCACGAATGCACGAAGAGTGCTCAGGTCGGCGCTGCCAAAGCCGGGGATTGCAGTCACCCGTTCAATCCGGTCGGGCTGCTCGGCAAGCGGCTCGAATGCCAGCACCATGGTATCGATTGTCGGGTCAACTTCGGCCACGCGGCCAAAATCAAGCCAGGTCACAACTTCGACGATCCGCTGCTTCGTGGACACGTAGAACACATGTCGCGGGTCGGCATAGAAGAACGGCGACTCCCAGGCTTCTCCATTGGTCGGGTGATGCGGCTGTGTGGCCTGATCGGGCGCCTTATTGGACAGCAACCGATGCGTGATCCCGTCATTGGAATAGATCGCTGTAAGGCGGTTTGACCCGGTCGACGTAATACGTTTCGGCAAGAAATGCGGCGCCTTCTTGGGTGAGCGCGTATCGGGTGTGCTAAACGTGTTGTACATAAAGAACGAAACGCCCAGCCAATCCTTGTACGAGATCGATATCCGCATCCCGTTGGTCCATGGGAATGAAGACAGGCGGATGCCTTTGCGGAAATTGCGCATCTCTCGGGCTGGCACGTTTTCGCGCAGCAACAGGGGCTCATCAGGATCCGAACTGCGCGGCGGTTGCCACACGCCATCCACCCGTTCAGTCCAGTTCAGCATGACCTTGACGTCAAAGGTGGGTTCATCAACATCCATCAACGATGACGCCTCAACCTCGGCCAGCGGGCCTGATCCCGCATTGGGTGTTCCTTGTGCCGTGTTTTCCGGCATCATCTTGATCCAAAACAGGAACAGACGATTGTTCCAGACCAGCGGCATGACCGGATTATCCTCGATATCCAGCGGGATTTTCTCCCACGCGCTCCACGAGCCATAGGCACGGGTCCGGTGGTAATAACTGCGTTTGGCCCCGGCGGTGCGCCCGATAACATGCAACACGTCGTCTGCAGCACCGGGATCGCCTTCGATCTGGTAGAGACCGCATACTTCCAGCTTGGCGACCTCTTCCAGTTTCTGCAGATACCCGATCAGCGAGGTGGCTGCGCGTTCCTCGGTGATGTCACCCTGCAGCAATTCACTCATCGCTTCGCGGAAGAAGGGTGACTGGTCGTCGCGCAATTCCGGCTCCATCCAGTTTTCAGGGTACAGGAAGATTTTCCGGTTTGCCTCCCACACGCGGTAACGCTTCATCCACTCCCAATGCTTGGACCGAAGGCTGGATGCAGCCACACGGGGTTCAAGGTTCATCAGGCAGCGCTCGGTAAAGATCTGGACCGAGGACAATGCGTGACGAACCCGCGAAGTGAGCATGCACGGCTCCATCTGCACATCCATCAGGAAGTATTCGAACAACTTTTCGGGCGTGTTGATATGCGCCGCATCCGGACGCCCGCGCAGATCGTGCAGGATATGCGCCACCAATGCATCACGCTGGCGCTTGCGCAGGCGGTCATTGATCGGTTGCAGGATTTTGAGCCAGTCATCCGGGCTGTAGCGCGCGCGAAGGGCGGCGCGGAAATTCCGCACAATGGGTCCGGTTGGGGCGGGTGTTGCGGCAGCGATAAGCGCTGTCGCCGGAATCCCAAGTGCCGTCAGCCATTCGGCGATGTCATGAAGCCGCTCCAGAACGGCCAGATCGCTAATATCGGCTGAGGTGAGTCCGAAATGTACCAACAGGGCGGCGATATCCACGGGATCCCAGCGCGTGACTTGGAACAACTCAGCCTCGGCGTCGGCTATGGCGAATGCTGGATTCTCGGCTATCGAGACCAGCCGGGCATTTTCAGGGGCATAAGCCGCCTTTAATCGCGCCATGCGCAGGTGGGCCGTTAGCACCCCCATCAGCGCGGCAGAGGTCGGATCATCGGGTGTGCCGGTGACGGGCAGGCTGTTTGGCCAGGCCGCACCCGCAATCTGCAAATCGCCATGTGTCGTCAGGTGCAAGATCTCAGCGACGTCAAGTTTCAGCGTTTCGGACAACCGTGCAATGCGGCGCGTGCGCAGGTAGGCCGCGCCCAGATGCGATACCGGATCAGCCGGGTAGAGATGCGAAGCGCCGATGACCTCAGTTCCTCGGCCCGGTGCACTCCAACGCAACGCCAGACGGTCGGTCACATTGGCCACGCCCAGCGCGATTTCGACCAAAGTGCCTGCGCGAAGCTCGATCGCGTTGGTGTTTGACCATATGCCGCCCGCCTCGGTTAGAAGAACAGGTTCGCCTGCGATGCTGAGTGTCACGGTCGCGCCCGCATCAGCTTCGACATCAATGTTGAAGAATCCGTTTTCAGGCGCTTCCAGATATCCCCGTAACCGGATCGAAATCGAAGAACCTGGTGTGGTTTGATTGTCTGGCAGCACTGTTCCAGTGGAGGCAAAATCAATCGCGCCAGATAAGGTTTCGACCCGCGCAGGCGGTGCAGTGTGGGCCGGGCCATCGCTGATTTCAGCACTCAGACCCCCGGATTCGAGCATCAGGGCATCCTCAAGCGCGGAGCTGGCCGGATCAGTCGCCGCATGCAGAACCTCGGCCTTTTCGAACAGGGTGGTCGCCATGTCAGCCTCAACTTCGATCGCAGTTCCCAAAAGCTGCAGCGCTACCTGACGTTTCCGTCTTGAGATCAGCTGCGGCAGGATGCCTTCCAGCAGGGCGCGATAGGCCTCGGCCTTTGGAGCGACTGAACTGCGATAGGCGTCGTGCAGCGGCAGCAGCTCTGGGAAGCGGGTGAAAAATGGCTGCGATTGTGCCTCGCTGGCGTTGAACAAGGCGTCAATAGCTGGCGCGAAGGCGGCAGGGGTCCCGGCAACGGCCTGCAGGGCATCCCTGACCGTGGTCGACATGAGCCCGCTGAAAACCAGAACCTTGCGGAAATCATCATAAGCGATTTGATCGGGTGCCTCGGCCAGAATTGCAGGCTCCAACACGGGTGCGGAATGGTCATAGGCAACCTCGGTCGAGGATGTGGCCTCAAGATATCCAAAATATTGCTCGGTCGCTTCGGCCCCGTAGACCAGAGACATATGGGACCGGGCAATGCCGCCATCGGGATCATCCACCAGCACAAAGTCATTGGTGATAGCCGCAAACCCTGCACGCAGATCGCGTGCCAGGGTCGTGATGTTTTCTGCGGGCGGTGTCGTCTGGCCACTTGGGTCATGGTTCAACAGCAGCGCCAGCGCTGTTTCCAGCGACAGGCCTAGCTCGGACAGGCGATGCACCAGATCGATAACCGTCAGCAGAGCGGGTGCAGTGGCGTCTTGCGGGCCATAGGGGTCAAGACCGGTGGCTTGAAGCAAACGCTCCAATCCCGGCACGCTTTGCTCAAGCGCGCGCGTCAACCAGCCGCGACGGTAGATTGCGCTGACCGTCTCGATGGTCAGGGGTGTCGTGTCATCGAACCCCAAAACAGCGACGATCCGGTTAAATTCCGGACCCGTCAATGAAAAGGCCGCGCGCAAGGTTTCAACCTCGGGCAGCAACAGGGCCGCAGGGTCTGTAAGCACACCGCCAAAACCATCTTCGGCAAAGGCGGGGTTTTCGCGAGCAGGTCGCTGGAACATTTCACGGAATAGCGCGGCGGTTCCATTGGTGCTGATTGGTCCAAAGAGGGCCAGGATCGGGCGCAGCGCGTCCTCGGGCCTTAGCTCCAGCGCATCAAGGGCCGACATGGCGATGCCCAACTGTGGCAGGAGCTCGGCAAAGCCGGCGTCCATGCGAGCCAGGTCCACCTGCGCGTCGGCGCCGCCCGGCATCTGGTTCGTCGGATAAAGCGCCGAGATGATAGCATCCGTGTCGGCAATGCTAAGTTCCAGAACACGCCACATACGGACGAACCGGTTAATCCGGATAAAGTCATTCCATTCAAGGCGGTTGGACAGCGGATCAGGGTCTGGGTGACGCAGTTCAAGCGCGCTTAGGTCGCACATATCCGACGGGTCTTGCGGATTTGTAAGCACGATCAGACCCATGATCCGGTCGAAAGTAGTGTCATCAAGCAACCATGCCTCGATATCACCGCCATAGCGTTCAGGCTCGACCCCTGCCGCCATCCGGCTTTGTAGTTCTGCGGAGTTGATCGCGCCGTCCCGGAAGGCCCGGATATCGTCGAAGCCCAGGCCAAGATGCTCAAGCTTCGGGATCAGCGCGGCTCCGGGGTTCACGAACTCGGTCTTTAGGATGTTCACGAGATCAACCGGCGTGATCTCGGTGCGGCGGCATAGGTCGCGCACGCTTTCCAAACCATCACGCACTTCGGCTGCGCTGACACCCGCATCAAAACCATAAAGCGAACGCACTGTCAGATCGGGTCGCGCTGACCCGGCAACCGCCACGCTTTCGGTCAGGACGGCGTTGAGACCGCGCGAGATGTTCAAGCGCTGCAGCCAGATGTCGCGCCATCCGTACGGTGTATCGTCCAGCGCGTCTGACGAACGCAAGTCGGCCATAACCCGATGTAAAGGCGCGTCGAAACGATTGAAAAGGGCCTTCAGTGCCTCCAACGAACGGTCAAACGGCAGGGGGGCAGGGAATTGGGCGGTGGCCAGCGTGGCATAGGCGGCATCGCGTACAAATTGAGGGCTGGCCAGCAACTCTTCAGGCGGTGTTTGACCATCGGTCGAATGACCCTGATATCCACCCAAAGACATGCCGTTGACAACGAAATGCTCCAGCACCTCGTTCACCAAGTCGATGTATGGCACAGGCGTCAGAGTGTTTTCGCAAGTCAGAGGCAGGTGTTGAATATCAGGCCGCCGATCAAGCAACACATCAAGTGGATTGGTGAAGCCGTTCGGAATCTCGGTCGCGGGGCGATCGAGAAACAGCAGAAGATCGACAAGATAGGCTGCGGGGCTGAGGACCGAACGGCAATGCTCGCACCCGCAATAATCCATCGAACCAAATAGCTCTTCTAATGTGGAGTATGCGATCACATCGCCAAAATTGTCCGACCCGCCCGGGGTAGGGTTCAAAAACCCGTCAGCAGCACCCACGCTGGGGCCGATCGCTGGCATCATCCGGTGAGTCATATAAGCGGTGGCCAGATTCAGAACCGCTCCATGGACCTGTTCGGCCTTGCGGTAGATCTGCATCGCGACGGCCTCGTTCAGAACGGCCTTGTGGGCGCGCAGGAACTCATCTTGTGGCAGCGCCACGACCGCATAGGCCGAATCCAACCCTGCAGCCAGCATGGCATTCATACTGCTGTCGTCGGGCGAGATCTGATAGACTCGCTGAATGCGTGAGATTTCGCGCACCACTTCTGGCGGTTCGTCCAGCGCATTTTTTGCAATAAAGCGCGCTACGGGCTGCTGACCTATCTGGAAGGTATCGGCATGTTTTGCGAGGAATTCATGAACGTTGTTCGACAACCCGGTATCGACCAATGGCGTCTCCTGCGCCCGGACCATTTCCGCAACAACCGCAGTCGGGAAAGACAGCCGCACCTGAGCGGCCATGAATTCTGCATAGTTGGCGCGTCTTTCGGCGGCATCCCGGCCCTGAACTGCCTCTGGCACGGGGTCGGTATCATCCATGATCGCGGCCCAGGCGTCGGCTTTATGAAAACCCGCCTTCACTAGGCCTCCCAACGTACCGTCCGCATCGCCATCGGTGTCACGATGCAAGCGTTCGACCAGCTTGGAGTTGTTGAGCGTCAGATAGGCAAGCTTGCCATCGGTCTGCAAACGGGCGGCTTTGTCCTGACCCAACTTACCCTCTACCTCGGTCCAGAATGTATCGAGATCATCACCATGCGCCGCATGGAGCGCGGCAAAAGTTTCACGCTCGTCATCCCGCGTCAGCGAAAGTGCAAGCAAAGGCTGCATTCCGGCCAAAGTCCCGGGAGGGGGCGTATCCAGCCGCACGCGCGCGGAGACTTCGGTAAATCGGGCAAGGGAGGCATCTGTCTGATCCGCCAGTTTGGCGTCGATCAATCCTTCATCCAGCGCGGATTTCCAGATTTGCGCCACTTTAGCAGGGGGCGTGCGGAAAACCGCGGTGTCATCGGCGGGAACACCTGCACGTAAAAGCGCATAGAACAGGCCAGAGTCGATGCGTTGACCACGCCGTCCAGCGGTCTTGTCAGACAACTGCTGGGATAGCGACGCCAGTGCCACGGCGCGCGCGTCCCAACCTGTTTTATTGGCCAGATATGTGATGTCCTGACGGGTGTCGCTTTCTTCAAGTTTCGACAAGGCACCGTTGAACTGACCAGAGAGCGCCTTGGTCAGTGTGGCGTGTTCTGACGACAGTTTTGCGGCACTTTCAGCAGGCAGAACCACGGAAAGCTCGGAATCCGGTCCGGCGTCATATTCCACCGCCGAAGCGGCAACCACATCGTCATTCAAACGCACCTGCACCTGAAGGTCTGGCGCATCCTTGCCGCGCTTGGTGATCTGATCTCCGGCAAACACAATCTCGAAGGCACCGCGTTTACCGGTTGTAGCCTTCCCCAGTTCAACGTCGCCGCCGACACCTTTGTCGACAACAACAACAGCAAGGCCATCAACAGCCGCACTTTGCGCACTTATGACGCGACCGCTGACACGGTAGGTGCCAAAATCCGTCGGTGTGTCCAGTCGAGCGACCAGATCGTTAATCACAGCCGCCGTCCTTTTATCGACACTGCCGGTCGGGGACAGATCGGCCTCTTTCTGAACCAGGCGAACGGCTTCAGTGGTGCCTTTTCCGTAGGTCGGTGTGCGGCCATCCTTTTCGCGCGACACGATATCGGCCAGCGCTCGGCGCGCGCTGATATCATTGGCCAGCAGCAAGCCTTCACGCAGCAGTGCCAGCAAAGCGGATTGCAGATCGCCCACCGTAGCGCGGCGCATTCTGGGCTTTAGCGGATGCGTAACTTTGGTCATGAGGAGGTACCCTTTCTGACAACTGCGTTCACCATTTCAAATGGCCTTTGATGCCCTGGCCTTGCAGGATCGACATCGTGCCTGCCGCGCCCAGGCCAAGGTAACCAGCGGACCGTCGGAAGAAGCCGCCAACGCCGCCCTGACGATGGCCTGCATCGATTTCGTCCACCCAATAATCGGCCGCTTCGCGCGCGGCGGTTTTTTCGCCTTTGATTGCGGAGCGAGCTTCGGTTCCGGCCAGTGCAATTGAGCCGAAAGCTGCGAGCCCGGCGGCAAGGACCGATCCGGCACCACCACCCGTGACGAGCTTGCCCGACACCGAGACCACGTTGAGAGTGCCCGAGGCCGTGCCCTCGACCACATTTGCAGTGCCAACGCCGGTCTCGCCTTCGGCGATTTGAGTGATCCCTGTGCCAACCTGAATGCCGCTGGCCGCCATACCGATCACCATGAGCCCACGGCCCATGACCCCTAGGATGGCGCGGCCCCCGGACAGGGTCTGCGACACTGCCTTGCTACCCCGCATTGCTTTGGCGAGCTTGGAGATTGAGGTGATTTTGCCTTGCTTGTTCACCATGTTCATGGTGTCGACTTTTTGCACCATCGACGCAGTGTCAGGCGCAGCGCCCGGGCGGTAGACTTGCACGGTGCCCTTTATCATGCCGGTATTGGTGTCGAATGAGGTCAACATTCCGTTTCCCTGTTTCGGGATCTCGATCAGCGTCCAATTGCCGTTGCCATGCGCCACCAGGTGAGACCTGACTCCGGCGACCTTCACACCCTGGGCATGGGTGGTGTTGACGTCTGCAAAGGAAACCATGGCAGTGGGCGGGTGCGTGTGTGCGATAGCCGTCGTTCCCTTTGGAATCGAGACCTCGGGCTTGGTGGCCGTGCCCTTCAATATCTTGAACGTGTTGTTCTCTTTGATAAGGGCGAACTCCTGCACGCTGCCTTCGGTGTTCCTGACCTGAGTCGCCAGCGCATCAAGCGTCTCAAGACCCTTCTGCAACGATGCAACTTCAAGGCCTCCGTTGGGCACAGTGGGCGGCGCAGTGCCCTCGGGATCGTTGAGCGTTACCGGGTTGTTATAGGCATAGGCATAAAGGTTCAGCCCGCCTTCAATTCCGATGGGATCGGCGCTGATCCATCGGCCGAGCCAAGGGGCGGCATAGCGGGCACCATGATGGTTAAGCCCGGTTTCGGCATCCCGCTCCATCGCGGTATATCGAAAACGTTTCGGACCTAGGCCAGCGGTGGCAACGCCTTGATAGGTGGTACTGCCAAAGGGGCTGTATTCCTCGTAAGACAGAACATTGCCGTTCTCGTCCAGTTCGATCCCCACACTGCCCACATGGTTACTGTGCTGATAACGAATGACGCGGCTGACCGCACCACCGGCGATCGTCGTCTCAACCAATGCAATACGGCCAGCTTCGTCCCCCACATGCAGGGTCTCTCGGGTCCGCGGGTTTGCACCCGGTTCGCGGATAATGTCGAACCCGCCCAGCGAGATCGTCTCGCGACGGATGGCTCCTGCAACGGTTTCTGTCACTTTTCGGATGCGGGTCCCGTCAGATGCGTAAACAAAGAATGTGCGGTCCCCCTGATGGGCAAGGCCGTCCGTATCACCCGGTCCAACTGCCTGACGGCGACACATACGCAGCTGGTTGTCGTGATCCCATTCAATCTGATCGAGGTGGGAAAGCCGCAACATGTTACCCATCGCGTCATAGCCATCGCCGCCCTGACTGATGATATCATTCAAGGCACCGACCGATGTTTGACTTAAGCGGTTCGAGGATACCCCCGCGGCCAGATCGCTGTCCTCGCCATAGGTGTAGGTCCGCGTCCAACCGGGCGCCACGGGATCAGAGCCCCGGTGGCGCATCTCAATCAAGTTGCCCGCAATGTCATAGTGAAAACGCTCAAGATAACGGCCAAGGGCGAAACCATCACTGCGGTGTGGCAGCCGGGTTCGCGCGGCATCGTTATAGCTGTGGGCACCGGGTGCGCCGCCTTGCTGGCCCAGATGTTCGCGGCCCGTCGCCTCGATCAAACGATGCAGGGCATCAAACGTATAGTCGTTAGAAGCATCAACACGGCGATTGCGGAAAAAGATCTGCTGTTGCGCGCTGTCGCGGATGTGGGTCACGTGGCCAGACACATCGTAGATCATGTGCTGCGCCTGCAAGTGGCATCCTGGCCAGCCTGCAACTGGCGGTGTCGGACAGTCCGAGCCAAATCCGATTGCATCGCGCCGGGTGATGATGCGTTCGGTGAGACGGGTCAACGGATCATGTAGGATTTCTGTTTCAACCGCGTTGCCATAGGTGATGCGTTCGCGGTCGCCCCAAGGGTTGTATGCAATGCCTGTGACCACGGCATGATCCGCAGTGGCGGGATCCAATAAAGTGTCAGGTGCCGCGGGTCGTGCGTGCCAGGTGTCCACCCGATCAAGCCGCGAGGACGGGTTATAGCGGTACTGCACAACCTGGATGCGCGCGCCCGGCCCTTGCGGTTGCAGCGGCACCAGTTGAACCGGACGGTCCAGCGCGTCATAGCGGGTTTGCCCTGCGAAAATCTCGGGCTCAGTCGCCACGGGTGCGGCCCAATCGAGCGTGGTGCGAAACTCCTGCGCCAGTTGCCGCTGGCTGCGGATTGGGTTGCCTTTGAAATCATGGGCCAGAATTTCCATCGTGCCGGATTGGTCGCGGCTGATCGCGATGCGTTTGCGGCGGTTCAGGGCTTCGGGTGTCGGCAGCGATTCTCCGTAGACCGTTTCATCGATCCGCAGCTCAGGAACCGCATTGATGCTTAGATGAGTGGCGATGGGTCGGCGCAATACATCGAATTCGTGGCGCAGCCGGTGGTCGCGCGCATCCCACGTAAACGCCGTTTCGCCATTTACATCCGATAGCCGCCAACGGGTACCGCCCTCCATACTGTCGGTCCGAATGGCGGTGCTGAGCATGTCGAAAGCGGTACGCTGAACCTCGCGCCCAAGCTCATCCCAGGTTCGGCGCGTATTGCCTTCGATATCGATTTCGGTCGCAACGCGGTGGAATGTCTCGGTCGGTAGGGTGCCCGGGGCCGTGTTGCTGTAGAGCGTGCGGTTCGTGGTGAGGCGCGCGATCAGCGCACCACGGGTATCTGCCAAAGCCCGCATCGGTGTGTCATCATAAAGCGCCGATTTCGATGCAGCCTCAGTGGCGCGCTCCCGGTCTTCGGGATCGGGGAAACGGGTCGCCAACGCCTGCGCTTGCGCCGGATCAGTGCGCAGCGCGTGCCAAGTGGGTAAATAGGCAGCCTGCGGCAACCTGCGGAAATGGTCGCCAAGATCGGGGTCTTGGGCGGGATCCGAAATCAGTACAGTATCGCCCGGGTCCCATGTCGTCTGGTCCCAAACAGAAAACCGGTGTTTGCTCCATGTATGATCGGGATTCAAAATCCCGATCTCTCTGCCCAATGCGTCGTAGAAGAAAATTGGGCTTACACCGATGCGGATGTCGGACTCATAGGTCGGGCGATCTGTGAAGAACGGTTCGAACTGTCGAACAATATTGCCTTTGTTGTTGCGCACTTGCCAGCCGGTACCGACCCAGCGTTGTGACTGCGATGCGGACATAACCGGCCGACCATCAGGTCCCAGCAGGATGCTCCCCGAGCCATCACGCGTTGGGACCGGACCGTCTTCGGCCTGAATCTTGCGTTGAATTTCCTGCCCCATCCCATCTGTAAAGGTAATTTCGGCCAGGAACGGGGTGGCTTGACCCGGCAAAAGATCACTGTCGTGAACCTCTCGATGCAGGGAAAGACCGATGACGGGTGATGGGACAGGATCCCCACGAGAGTGATAATAGGCCCAGGGATCATAAACATAACGCATTGTCGCGCGTCCAAGTGCTGCCAGAGCTTCAGGTCCACGCGGATCGTTCAGCACTTGGGTGCGTGCTGCAGGCACCAGTGTCGGATCAAAGCCATCCAGCCTGTCACCTTCGTCGGGCCCATCGACCTTGCCCATTCGGGCCATGCCGGTCACGCGGCCATAGGCGTCAAAGACCACCTCGCTGCGATTGCCGTTCTCATCGGTCAATACCGAGGCTTGCAAAACGCGATAATCCTGTCGGCGTTCGGTGATTGCGCCAGCTGGACCGGTCGAGCGTACCCCTGCCGACATGCGATTGCCCAATGCGTCCTGCGTTTCCTCGATCAGCAGGTCGAAAGCGTCATAGCGGGCTGTTGTTTCCGTATGTGTCGCAGGCTGATGGAACGGGTCCCGCAGGCGATGTGGTCGAAAAAAATGCTGACGTGCACATGCCAGCTCTTGCGCGGGCGTATCACCGCTTGAGGGCGACAAAAGCTGACGGTCCGATGGGCGCCACCACTGGCCGTCGCCGTCAATCTCGGTGTATCCCGCCTGCGCCATCTCGGCCGCACCAACGCGGCCTCCATAAACCTGCGTGACAAGACCCGGCGTGAAGGCCAGTTGGAAGCTTTGATGGAGAAGCCCCAAACTGCCCATCTGGCCAAGCGGCAGTGGGCCGGTCAGCGTATCATCCCGGAAATACTGACGGCGGTGTTCGATCAGACGACGCTGCACCTGACCCGCGGTTGGGGTCGTTTCATAAGCAAGATCGGCTGCAGCGTTCGCCTCTGTCTCGATCTCATCAAAGGACAAACGCGTACCCGGCGCTGGGCTTAGGCCGGTAAGCTCAAAGCTTTGTTCTTCACATGACACCGGGGCGCGGTAGGTTTGATCTGTCGCGATCAGGTCCGTGACGCGCCGCGTGTGTAATACCGCATATAACAGCGTCTGACGCGCCTGATCTTCAGGCGTCAGCGTCGGATCAGGTGTTTGCCGGCCATACATGACATCGACGCGGCGCAGTTCAGTCCCAAACGGGTCAACCTCCAGTATGACCTGATGCTGAAGGCGCGGGTCATCGGGGATCCGCTCATAATGCGCGGTTAGACTTTCCCGGGCATGGGTCAGAAACACGGCATGACGGTTGAGTCCACGGGACTGCAGCAAATGCACAGTCTGCGTTTGCTCGACCACCTGATAGGGGTGACCATTGGGATAGCCGGGCTCCGCCCTGCCATCGAGCGCATAGGTTTCACGCCGCAGCACCGTGCCGCGAAGCGCGCGCGCAGCCTCGCGGGTTTCTCCGGTTGTCAATCCGGGTGGCAACACCGTGTCTGGCAAAAGCCGCCGTCGCGCTTCAACATCGTCGTCACGCCAAGCGGGTGCGCGCCAGTATTCCCCACGATCCTGCCCATCAAGCAGACCAGCCAAGACATCGGGCAGACTACCTTGGTCGAGATACACGCCGGTATGAAACCATGTTCTGGTCAGTACGGGCGGAACATGAGATGCCGGGTCTTCGTTTGATGCCAGTGGCCCCAGCGCATCTGACGAGAGCGTCGCAAATTCCTCGGTGTCCCATTGTTCGACCATGCCGAACCCGCGAAACTCGCGCTCGACCCCGTCGAAATGACCATGGTGAAAGGCAAAGCGAGATACGAACCTGGTTTGCGCCACACGATCATGTGTGACGATGCGATCAACCACCTGCACCGGGAACGGCAGGCGCGTGGCCCAAGGACGTCCTTCATAAAGGTCTTGCAGGTAAAACCGCGACGACGAGGCATAGCGCAATTCGGTCTCGCCACCGAAATTGTTGACATATCGGGTCATGAGGTGCGGTTTTTGTCCGCCCATCAGATCGACGTAACGCAGAGGCTGACCTGCGTCGCGGGACAAAGTAGAGGACCACACAAGACAGGCGGTGCCCGTTCCAAATAGATCGAGCAGATCAACCGAAGTTTCGGTATCAAGCGGCGGCACATTCCCTAGGCGTCGACGCGGTGCAAGCCGGTTGCCAGACATGTTGAAATAGAGGTCGATACCTTCTGCACCCAGATAGACAATGTCGGTGGTGCCCGAGCCGTCGATATCCGTCAGGCGCAGGCGGCTGCGGTCGAACATTTCGGGGCGATCAAATTGTGGCGCGTCGTCCATCGCCACTTTGGTGCCGAAACGCCCATATCCGCAATTGGGCCAATAGGCGACTTCACCACAGCGGATACGAACCAGATCAGACAATCCGTCGCCGGACATATCCGCCAGAAAAATTGCAGCCTCCGGATCGGAAAACACAAGTCGGGGTCCGTCAGTGTCGTTCCATGGCTGCGCTTGCCTGCGCGCGGGGCCAAACCCGGCCTCGCCTTCAGAGGGGTGCCAGACAAAAGCGGTGTCCTCGGTCAGAAGAATGTCAGCAAGGCCATCGCCAGTCAGGTCAACCATCTTCATGCTGTCATTGGACGCATCTATATGTGGCCAATATTCAAACGCGCGGAAGTCGGACCAACCTGATTGCGCGTCGCGCTCATGGAACCCCGGGGTTGTCCGGTCCATTACCACCAGATCCGGGCGACCATCCCCAGCAAGGTCCATCCATTGACCTGACTCAGCAAATGCAGGCCGCTCGGCAACCAGCACGGGGGCAGCAAAGCGCGCCGTGCCGTTCATTGGCCCAAGGTTGCGAGTGTAATGCCAGGCACCCGGGGTCGAGGTCAGAATTCCACCAACACCGTCACCGTCCAAATCAACCCAGTTTGCCGGATCGGTTAGTCCGGCCGGAGCACCTTCGGTCTGCTCGCGGTCAAGGCTGCGTACAATATCGTTCACCTCGGCCCGGCTATAGGTGAATTCCACCGGTGGAATTGCCTGTCGTCTGTAGGCGAGGAACGTGGCTCCGTTCACATCGCGCGGTGAAACCGTATCGTCCGGAGCGAAGCCCGACTGCGCGACCGCCATGAGGAATGAGCCATAGCGCGTACTGCCGGGGTGCTGACGCTCGTCATCAGTGTCAGCACCGGGAGGGGTGAAATCGTCATAGGAAAACTCAGTTGCCTTCACGAGACCGCGATAGCCCGGTTCGCCCGTCGGCAGGTCGGGGATATCGTGAAATGTCAGAATTCTATGGCAGCGACGATAGCGCCGAACCTCAAAGCCCGCGCGGTAGCTTGATGTGGGGTCCGGGCGCACTTGCCAATTTCGGCCGGGATCAGCGGATGCATGGACAAGCTCATGCTGAGCATCCGCCGCCACGTTGGGATCAGGTGCGATTGGCAACAGGTGGTCTTCGCCATAATCGAATACGACCGTGAACAGCCATCCACCTGCATTCACATCCGGATCAACCAGACGAGAGACCCGATTACCATAGCGGATGCGTTTCAGGTACCGCTCGGCTGTGCGGGACCGATTGGCTTCGTGCGCCTGCGCCTGATCGATGCCAACTGCGTCTTCGGCGACATGCTCGTATCGGATGGCGTTGCCTTTGTCGTCGATGGTCTCGGACAACAACCAGCGAAATACACGGGCGGGGTCGTCCGGGTCTGCCACCCTTGATAGGCCTGACGCGCCATAGATCGAAGTGACGTTTTCGCGCGACGTGACACGCCAATGCGCGATACCCGTCGCCTCGTCTGTCCACCGCTCAATGCGGGCAAAGGTGCTTTCGATCCGGGGGCGGAACCTGTGGATGGTCACACCTGGAAACCGCGCGCGATCTTCCCATTGTGCCCCCTGAGAATCGAGCAGCGGCACCAAATCTTCAGACCCAGAAATCAGGAAGACATCCGATCCGGCGGCATCGTCGTATTGGGGCAGGCCTTTTTCCGTTTTGCGCGTGATCTCGGGCAGCGAAAGTGACCATCCAAAGCCGAAGATGCCGCTGCTGGTACCCGCCTCATAGGTCAATTGCAGCTCTGGTGTGAAACCACCACGCCCGGGACTGACAGGAACCGGAATCGTCAAGGACGCAGATCCGGTCACCGGGTTCGAGCTGATCTTTTCGCCTATACCAGAGATTGCACCACCGCCTTTCGGCAGATTGAGCGACAGCACGTCTTTGCCAGCGCCATTGTCACCTGAAATGGCGGAAGCTTCCGACCTTTGGGGTCGGGAAATGGGAGTGGAGCCTAACATTCGGCCACCATAAATTCGTCATAAAAATATCAGCGCCACAGGGGTGCTTTACGTAGGGTAAGCAATCGGAAACCGCTGGGTCAATGCAATCAGATGGGATCGGCGATTGTCTGCCGTACCGTTCTGGTTGTGTTGTTAAGCACAACCTCGCAAGCCTTGGACAAGGCTACGAAGTTTCATTGCGCCGGCAGCTTATCACCGGGGTTGCGGGACCTGTAGAAACAATAAATCAGTAGGGGTAAGGGCAGGGTTCGCGTGCGAATCCGGTTCATGCGGACCAGCTAGAATCAGCGATCCGACTAACGGACGCGCCTGAGGTAAACGTAATAGGCGCCATCGCCGCCATGGCTGATATGTGCGGGTGTTACCTGCAGCACCGCTTGTGCAAGTGGCGGAATAGACAACCAGTGGGGCACCTGATTGCGCAAGACCCCACGCGGCGTTGGAATGGGTCCCGGTTCGTCCCGGTCCTTGCCCTTGCCGGTTATGACCAACACCAGACGTTTGCGCTGTGCCTGTGCGGTCAGGATGAACCGAACCAATGCGGGATGGGCAGCGCTCATGCGCATCCCGTGCAGGTCCAGCTTGTCTTCGGGCTTGAGCTTGCCGCGTTTCATGCGACCAAAAGACTTGGTGTCCATCTGCACCGGATTTGCCCGCAAACCTTCGGTGATCGATGGCTTCAGGTTATTCCGTGACGGTTTGGTTGGCGCAGTCTGACCCAGTTCAAAGGCTTCGATCCGCGCCTTGGGCGTTTTGGTCGGTTTGGGCTTGGGCAAGGTAGTGGGGTGCACAGTCTGAGGCAGTTCGGGGTGCAAACGCTCAGCCTGTTTGGCGACCTTGCGCCACAAATCGATCTCATCCGCAGTCAGTTTGCGCCGGGTCATCAGAACTCATCCGGTAACAGGGCGTAGGCCCTCTGGATCGGCAACAGCACAACCATACGGCCGGGATCCTTCAAGCGACCGGCGGCCTGCCCGGCATCATCCCCTGTGCCAAAGAAAATGTCGGCACGTTGCGCACCCTTGATCGCCGATCCGGTGTCTTGTGCGATCATCAATCGGCGCAGCGGGTTTTTGCCATCCTTTTCTACCCAAACTGGCGCGCCCAAAGGTGTATAAGCCGGATCTGCCGCGATACTGCGCATCGTGGTCACTGAGCGGTTCATGGCGCCTAACGGCCCGAACTCGGGCGCGACACGCGTCACTTCACGGAAGAAAACATACGAAGGGTTGTGTAGTAACAGCTCAGCCCCGGCTTCAGGGTTTTTGCGTACCCAGGTCCGGATCATCTGCGCGCTGACCTGGTGCGCGCCCAGCGCACCCCGTCGGACCAGTTCCGCGCCGATCGAGCGATAGGGATGCCCATTCGCACCGCCATATCCAACCCGCAATGCACCGCCATCGGGCAGACGTATCCGGCCCGAGCCTTGAATTTGCAGAAAGAACAGCTCAACAGGGTCATCGACCCACGCTATCTCAAGGCCCCGACCTGTCAGGGCGTCACCGGTCAGCAGGTCACGGCGACTGAGCCACTTGCCCGCCTCTCGCGCCTCGGGCGGCATCCGGTAGAGTGGATAGCGGTATTTGTCAGTTGGGGTTTTCGACCCATCCAGTTCAGGTTCAAAATATCCGGTGAACAGGGCGTCATCGCCGTCTTCGACCAGAACAGGACGAAAGAACAGCTCGAAAAAAGCCCGCGCCGCGCCAGGTTCATAACTCTGAGCCACGCCACACAGCGCCTGCCAATCAGGATCGTCCAGATCACCACAGGTGTTCAGAAAAACCGAAAGGGCCGCCCCGTGATCGTCGGCGGCCCAGCCATCGAGGTCATCGAATGACAGGATGGATCGCGTCGCCTCGGCTCCGGCGGCGCTGGCAGTGGTCATGACGACCCCCAGAAATAGCGACCGGAGCGCTGCAATCATGCGTCCGTGGCAACAAGCAGCCAGTTCGGATCGTCCGCGCCCATGACACGGGCAAAGGTCCAGCTGTCCTTTTGGCGTTTGACGGTGTTCGGGTTGCCTTCGACAATATCCCCGCCGCGATCGCGCACGACCGACGTCAGCTCACCGATAAAGCGCATGGTGATCTCGGCCTGATTGGTATCCTTATCGAAGGTCGCATCGACCAGAGTGGTTTCACGCACCCCGATGAATTCGGCTTCGATGGTCAGACCTTTGTCTTCGCGATCCGCAACAACCGATACAAAACTGTCGAATACTTCTTCGGACAGGAACGGCTGGATTTCGTCCAGATTGCCCTTTTCAAAGCCCATCACGATCATCTCATAGGCGCCGCGCGCGCCCTGTACAAATTCGCTGACAGAAAAACTGGGTTCGACCCGCTTCATTGCGGCCAATGTTTGCGCCTGTTCACTGTCTTCGGCCACATGGTCGGTGATGTCGTGATCTGGCCCGCCTTCAATCACTTCGAAATCACGGCGCGCGCCATTGGTATCAGGCTGTTGCTGAAGGGGCGGTTTCTCAAAACCTTCGCGTGTACCCAACACGCTTTTCAAGCGCAGGATCAGGAAAATGGCAATTCCGGCCAGCACCAGAAGCTGGATCAGGGGTGAGTTCATTTCGTCCTCTTTTCAGAACCCGGGCTTTGTATACGCTGCCCTCTGCCACTATGTAGGTGACAGTCGGGGCCAAGTCCACAGCCCGGACCATGCTAAAGGATACCGCAAATGTACTTGTTCTTGGCTTTTTTATTGGTTCCGATCATCGAGATCGCCTTGTTTATACAGGTTGGCGGTCTGATCGGGCTTTGGCCGACGCTTGCAATCGTGGTTCTGACCGCCGTTCTGGGCACGATTCTGGTGCGGACACAAGGTCGCATGGCGCTGGCCAATTTGCAGCGATCCTTTGCCGAATTGGACGACCCAACCGAACCGCTGGCCCATGGGGCGATGATCTTGCTGTCTGGTGTTTTGCTGCTGACACCAGGGTTTTTCACCGATGCCATTGGTTTTGCGCTGCTTGTTCCCGGCATCCGGGTCGCAGTGTTCCGCTATCTCAAGTCCAAGGCGACCATCACGCATTTTCAAATGGGCACCGGCGCACAATTCAGGTCGGGGCCAAACCCGTTTGATCAGGACGATGTGATAGATGGCGAATTCACCGAGATTCGCCCTCGCCAGAACTCCGGAAAGCCGTCGAAGTGGGTGGAAGGCCCGCACCAGCATTGAGCTATCTGGCCCAAATTGCTAAGCAGTGCCGAATTTCAATTCCGGAGAAGTTTCATGGCTGACGAAAGCCCTGCAGAAAACACCGCCGCACAGGCAGCCCCTCAGATCCAGATGCGCGTTCTGGGACAGTTCATTCGCGACATGTCCTTTGAAAACGTCATGGCGCAAAAAGGCGTCTCAGGCGACGTACAGCCCGAGATTTCAGTTCAGGTCAATCTGGACGCAAAGAAACGCACGACCGAGCACCAGTATGAAGTCTCGATCAAGCTAAGACTGACATCCAAGGCCAAGGGCCTGGAAGACGTCCTGTTCCTGTGCGAAATCGACTATTGCGGCCTGTTCCACGTGGAAGGTGTGCCCGAAGATCAAATGCATCCGTTCCTGATGATCGAATGCCCGCGCATGCTGTTTCCGTTCCTGCGCCGCATCGTCAGCGACATAACCCGCGACGGTGGCTACCCGCCGGTCAACCTGGATAACATTGATTTCGTGGCGCTCTATCGCAACGAACTGGCGCGCCGTCAGGCGGCCGCACAAGAGCAAAAAACCGACGCCTAAGGTTTTGGTCCGCGTCTGGTTCGGGTCAGGCGCGGGTCCACAGGGCGTTCTCGCCCAGCTTTTCAACAAATTTCTGATGTGCTTCGCGCTCATCCTCGGTGATCCGGGATGGCAGGGCATCGGGTCGCGCTGTCGGGCGCCATTCCTCACCACCGCCAGACGCTGCACTTGCCGACGTTGACAATCCAAAGTCGGGCTGACGGCCTCCGATCAGCTCCAGATACACTTCGGCCAGAATTTCCGAGTCAAGCAGCGCGCCGTGCAGCACCCTGTTCGAATTGTCGATGCCAAACCGGCGGCACAATGCATCCAACGAAGCGGGTGATCCCGGAAACCGTTTGCGGGCAATGGCCAGCGTGTCGATTGCCTGATCCATCGGGATCAGCGACACCCCCATCCAGCCCAGTTCGGCGTTCAGAAACTTCATGTCGAACGAGGCGTTGTGGATCACCAGCTTGGCGTCACCCACGAATTCACGAAACCCTTGCCCAACCTTGGCAAAGACAGGTTTGTCCTTCAGCGTCACTTCGCCCTTTTCCGGCGGGCGCGGGTTTTCCAGCAGGTCGGGACCGATGCCATGCACACCAAATGCCTCTTCCGGCATAGAACGCTCGGGGTTGATGTATACGTGATAAGTTTCTCCTGTGGCCACGTGGTTCCACAGCTCAACCGCGCCGATCTCGACGATCCGGTCGCCGCTTTCGGGATCAAACCCTGTGGTCTCGGTATCGAGTACAATCTCACGCATCTGCCAACCCTGCCCGTATCTGCCTGACGATATCCTGCACCTGCGCGCGAGCATGGTCCAGAGTATCCGTGACAATCACGAAATCCGACCGCCCGCATTTCTCTTCGTTTGGCATTTGCTTGGAGCGAATCTGCTCAAACTGCGCCTCATTCATCGTGCCGCGCGCCATGACCCGTCTTTTTTGTTCTTCAGCAGAGATTGAAACACAAGCAACAGCATCCATCGCCGCATCACCACCGGTTTCAAACAACAGCGGAATGTCGAATACCAAGATATCGGCGGACGACGAAGATCGAAATGAGGCGCGATCCGCCGCTACCAGAGGGTGTACGATTTTTTCAATTGTTTTTAGCGCGTTAGGATCATTCGCAATGATTTGCTTCAACGCATCCCGGCTGACCGCATCCTCGGCAATGGCGGTAGGAAACGTAATCCGCATGGGCTCAACCGCAGCGCCGCCCTTTGCATAGAGCCGATGCACCGCAGCATCCGCATCCCAAAGCGCACAGCCTTCATCTGCAAACATCTGAGCGGTCGTACTCTTGCCCATACCGATTGATCCGGTGAGCCCCAGCGCAAAACTCATGCCAAGGCCGCCGCGCGGGTTTCAGCGTCCACTTCGGGGCGAACACCGAACCAGCGTTCAAACCCGGGAACAGCTTGATGCAGCAACATTCCCAGCCCGTCGACCGTTGTACATCCAACCTCTTCCGCCTGTTGTAACAGATGCGTTTGAAGCGGCGCGTATACCAGATCGGTGACAACAGCGCCGGGTTGCAATCCATCCAGTGGAACGCGTAACTCTGGCTGCCCTTGCATACCCAAAGACGTAGTATTCACGACCAGTTCTGCATCTTCGATCACGTTGCCCGCCTGCACCCAGTCGACGACCGTAATCCGTTGGCCGAACTCTTCTTTCAAATGATCCGAACGGGTGCGGGTGCGATTGGTCAGCAGGATTTCAGGCACTCCGGCTTCTGCCAGCGCTTGAAGCACCGCCCGCGCAGCACCGCCCGCACCAAATACTACCGCAGGCCCATCTTGCGGGTTCCAATCAGGCGCACCGCTGCGAAGATTGGCCATGAACCCGTAGCCATCCGTATTATCCGCGTGAATTGAACCATCCTCGCGGAATACAAGCGTATTTGCCGCCCCGATGACTGAGGCTCGGTCCGAGACATGATCCGCTAACCGCAAAGCAGCCTCTTTATGCGGTACGGTCACGTTGGCCCCAACAAACCCAGCCTTGGGTAGTGTCCGCAGAACGGTTTCCAGATCGGCCGGGGCGACATCCATTGGGATGTAGTGCCCCACCAATCCATAGGTTTTCAGCCAATGCCCGTGCAGTTTTGGCGAGCGGGAATGCGCAATGGGTTGCCCAATCACGCCGGCCAGAGGAACGCGATGCTCCGTCATTGATCGATCACTCCCTTCACGGCCAGAAAATTGAGCAGCTCTAACAGGGGCATACCCAAGACGTTAAAGTAGTCGCCGTCAATGGTGGCAAACAGGCGCACGCCTTCTTCTTCCAGTTTATAAGCCCCCACTGCGTGCCGAATACTGTCCCAGTTCCGCGCCACGTAATCACGTAAATAAGCATCCGAACTGGCCCGCATCCGCAAACGCACCTGACCTACATGCCGCCAGATGGGCTCACCATCCTGATAGATCACCGCCGCCGACAGCAACATATGTCGCTTGCCGCGCATTGCTTTAAGCTGCGCCAGTGCTTCTTCCGGCGTTTCCGGCTTCGACAGCATCTGACCTTCGAAATCCAGAACCTGATCGCAACCCAGAACCATAGTGCCGGGCACTTTGTCACTGATCTTACGTGCTTTCATTTCGGCAAGCGCATCGGCAACATCACGGGGCGGAGCTCCCTCAGCCATCAGGGCGCGTTTGGCTGTGTCTTCATCCACCCGCGCGATCTGAACCGAAAACGGGACGCCTGCGTTTCTGAGCAACTGCGCGCGGATCACGGACCCTGAGGCAAGGACTATGGGGACAGTCATGTGGAAAACCCCGTGTGCAAATCAATGAGTAGTCTCGAATGGTTTGTATGGCTTTCCGGTTGACACGCAACCCCGGGAATTTGGCGCAAGACTTCCCCGAGTCGCCCGGATCCTGTCCAGACGGGACAAGGATAAGTTGGAATACTCGGATAAGCATCCCGTCCCGGATTGTTCCAATGGTTATCCACAATTCAGCCCGAGCTTTTATCTCATAATTTATTGTTATTAATCATTTTTTTTCTTGATCAACAGATTCTGCGCCGATGTGCTTCACTTTTTCCACCTGGGGAAAAAGGCAGGACAAAAAAGTAATCCACCGAATTTGACCTCCCTACAAAACCATCATCCTTTTTCTTTCTAATTTTTTTTATTAGGAGGGTTTCAGGTAAGCCCGGAATACCCAATGACCGATATTCTTTTCGCAATATACCCTTGGGTGAAATCGCTGCACATCATGGCCGTGATTTCATGGATGGCTGGTTTGTTCTATCTGCCCAGATTGTTCGTGTATCACGTTGAAAAGGCGCAAGCCGTAGAGGGTGCGCAACAGATTTTCTTTGAAATGGAAGAAAAGCTGCTGCGTGTGATCATGCGCCCCGCAATGGTCGTGGCCTGGATTTGCGGGCTGATCATGGTTTTCACGCCTGGTATTGTCGGATGGGACTGGAGCTGGCCCTGGGTCAAAGGCGCAGCAGTGATCGGCATGACATGGTTTCACCATTGGCTTATGGCTCGGCGCAAGGACTTTGCTGAGGGGCGAAATAAGCTGACTGGGCGGCAGTACCGCATGATGAATGAGGTTCCGACCGTTTTAATGGTTGTTATCGTTCTAGCGGTCGTTGTGAAGTTCTGAGGGCCTGTTTGACTCTTCTTAGATAAGCGCTTATCTAACGCGTAACGCGCCCGTCCGGGCGAGGTATCTTCCGTTCTGAAATTCCACTCTGGTGCCGCGATCCAAGCGGCCGAGGTTCGTATCATCATGACAACTGAATCCCTGAATCTGGCCGATCTGAAGGCCAAAAGCCCCAAAGACCTTCTGGCCATGGCCGAGGAGCTTGAGGTCGAAAACGCCTCAACCATGCGCAAGGGCGAGATGATGTTTCAGATTCTGCGCGAACGTGCGGATGAGGGCTGGACTATCGGTGGCGACGGCGTGCTGGAGGTTTTGCAAGACGGGTTCGGGTTTCTGCGCTCGCCCGAGGCGAACTATCTACCCGGACCGGATGACATTTATGTTTCGCCTGACATGATCCGCAAGCACTCGCTGCGCACTGGAGATACGGTTGAAGGTGAGATCAAAGCGCCTGACGAGAATGAACGTTACTTTGCGCTGACAAATGTCACCAAGATCAACTTTGAAAATCCGGACAAGGCCAAACACAAGATTCTGTTCGACAACCTGACGCCTCTGTATCCGGATGAGCGTCTGAAGATGGAAATCGAAGATCCGACCATCAAGGACAAGTCTGCTCGCGTGATCGATTTGGTTTCGCCGATTGGTAAAGGTCAGCGATCGCTGATCGTGGCGCCTCCGCGGACTGGTAAGACGGTGATCCTGCAGAACATCGCGCATTCCATCGAGCAGAACCACCCGGAATGTTATCTGATCGTCCTGCTGATCGACGAACGCCCGGAAGAGGTGACCGACATGCAACGCTCGGTGAAGGGTGAGGTTGTGTCTTCGACCTTTGATGAACCCGCGACTCGCCACGTGGCCGTGTCGGAAATGGTCATCGAAAAGGCCAAGCGCCTGGTCGAGCATAAACGAGATGTTGTTATTCTACTCGATTCGATAACAAGACTTGGTAGGGCATTCAACACTGTGGTGCCATCTTCGGGTAAAGTTCTGACCGGTGGTGTGGATGCAAATGCTCTGCAACGGCCCAAGCGCTTCTTTGGTGCTGCGCGGAACATCGAAGAAGGTGGATCGCTGACCATCATCGCCACCGCCCTGATCGACACCGGCAGCCGGATGGACGAAGTGATCTTCGAAGAATTCAAAGGCACCGGTAACTCGGAAATCGTTCTGGATCGTAAGATCGCAGACAAACGCGTGTTCCCGGCAATCGACATCCTCAAATCCGGCACCCGGAAAGAGGATCTGCTGGTCGACAAGGGTGATCTGGCCAAGACATTCGTTCTGCGCCGCATCCTCAATCCGATGGGCACAACAGATGCAATCGAGTTCCTGTTGTCGAAGTTGAAACAAACCAAGACGAACGGCGAGTTCTTCGATTCAATGAACACCTGACAAGGTTCTGGCACTGACGCGGGGGCTATCAATGGATACGATATTCGCCCTGGCCAGCGCCCAGGGCAAAGCAGGCGTGGCTGTGATCAGGCTTTCTGGTCCGCAGGCATATGCCTCCGCCAATGAGTTGTCTGGCGGGGGCCTGCCAAGGCGTGGAATGACAGTACGAACACTCAGCGCGTCGGATGGATCGCGGTTGGATGAGGGCTTGGTTCTGACGTTTCAGGCCCCGTCCAGCTTTACCGGCGAAGACGTGGCCGAGCTTCAGATTCACGGAAGTATGGCGTCAGTCAACGCTGTGCTGACCTCTCTTTCGGATATGGACGATCTTCGGCTGGCCGAACCTGGTGAGTTCACGCGTCGTGCATTGGAAAACGGCAAGATGGATCTGGCGCAGGTCGAAGGCCTTGCTGATCTGATTGATGCAGAAACCGAAGCACAACGGAAACAAGCGCAGACGATTTTGGCTGGTGCTTTGGGCACATTAGCAGAAGGTTGGCGGCGTGATCTGATCCGCGCGGCCTCCTTGTTGGAAGCCGTGATTGATTTTGCTGATGAAGAGGTGCCGACAGATGTATCACCTGAGGTTCGGACGTTGATCTCTGGTGTGATGGCCGAATTGACCCAAGAAGCCAAAGGTGTTCGGATCGCCGAGCGCATTCGCACCGGCTTTGAGGTCGCCATAGTTGGTCTTCCGAACGCAGGAAAATCGACCTTGCTGAATGCGTTGGCAGGGCGGGAAGCCGCAATCACCTCAGAATATGCCGGGACAACCCGCGATGTAATCGAAGTTCGCATGGATTTGGACGGACTGCCTGTCACGCTGTTGGATACGGCTGGTTTGAGACAGACCGAAGATCACGTTGAAAACCTTGGAATTGAACTGGCGCGCAAGCGGGCAGAGGCCGCTGATTTGCGGGTGTTTCTGACGGATGACCCTGATCACTTAGGTGTACCGAGGCAGACGGAAGACATTCATGTTCTGCCAAAATCTGACCTACGTGGGCCTTCTGCCGGCGGCATATCAGGAAAAACCGGGCAGGGGATTGACCAGCTGATAGACAACATATCGCGTGTATTGATAGCCCAAACTGCTAGTCATGGTATTGCAACGCGGGAACGCCATCGCGTTGCGATGACAAAAGCAGCTGACTCTCTTGCCGCTGCGCAAGCTGTTCTGGAATCAGGCCCAGATATGTATGATATAGCTGCTGAAGAACTAAGGACGGCCATTCGGTCGCTTGAGTCTCTGGTTGGCAGGATTGATGTCGAGACCCTTTTGGATGAAATCTTCGCAAGTTTCTGTCTGGGAAAATAGGGAGTGTTTCACGTGAAACATTCGAAATTTGATGTTGTCGTCATCGGTGCCGGACATGCAGGTGCAGAAGCCGCACATGCTGCAGCACGGATGGGTGCGAACACAGCACTAGTCACTCTTTCCGAACGGGACATCGGTGTCATGTCTTGCAATCCAGCAATAGGTGGGTTGGGCAAAGGGCATCTAGTCCGCGAGATCGATGCACTAGATGGCGTAATGGGGCGCGTGGCGGACCGTGCCGGTATTCAGTTTCGTCTATTGAATCGGCGTAAAGGACCGGCCGTTCAAGGGCCGAGGGCGCAGGCGGATCGAGCCCTTTATCGGGCAGCAATGGCGGGGGAAACGCAAAAACAAGACAATCTGTCGGTGATTACCGGGGAAGTGGTTGATTTCCTAATGGATGGCGACCGCGTCACCGGTGTTAAACTGGCAGATGATTCCGAGGTCCCCGCGCAGACAGTTATCCTGACGTCGGGTACATTTCTGCGCGGCGTGATCCACATAGGGGACGTTTCAAAACCAGGTGGCCGCATGGGGGATCGCCCATCGATCAGGCTGGCTGAACGCCTTGATGCCTTTGATTTGCCTACGGCACGACTAAAAACAGGTACGCCACCGAGGTTGGACGGACGAACCATAAATTGGGATATACTTGAACGACAGGATGGCGATGCAGAGCCAACACTGTTTTCATTCATGTCCCAAGCGGTGACGGCGCCGCAAATTGCCTGTGGAATAACTCATACCAATGCTCAGACGCACGGAATAATCGAGAAAAATCTATCGCGATCAGCAATGTATGGAGGTCATATTGATGGTGTTGGTCCTAGATATTGCCCTTCAATCGAAGACAAAATCGTCCGATTTGCGGAAAAAGAGTCACACCAGATATTTCTGGAACCAGAAGGCGTGCGGGATCATACGGTGTACCCAAACGGGATTTCAACGTCTTTGCCCGAAGATGTACAAGTCGAATATGTCCAATCCATCATAGGATTGGAAAACGCGGTAATCCTACAACCCGGATACGCGATTGAATACGACTACGTTGACCCGCGCGTTCTATCTGCGTCTTTGTCTGTGCCCGATGTTCCTGGTCTATATCTTGCAGGACAGATCAATGGGACCACAGGATATGAGGAAGCGGCCGCGCAAGGCCTCGTTGCGGGTTTGAATGCAGCTCTGGAAACACAGGGGCGTGCGCCAATACATTTTACACGCTCAGACAGCTATATTGGCGTAATGATAGACGATTTGACAACTCGAGGCGTTGCCGAGCCTTATCGGATGTTCACATCCCGTGCAGAGTTTCGCCTATCACTTCGCGCTGACAACGCAGATCAAAGACTGACCCCGATTGGCGAACAGCTGGGCTGTGTGGGTGAGCACCGCCGCAAGGTTTTTGCTGAGAAATCAGAAAAGCTTGTAAAAGCAAAGAATAAACTGACAGAGACCACATATACGCCAAAGAAAATTCGCGAAGCTGGTATCAGCATAAATCAGGACGGAAACCGGCGCGATGGAATGGCGGTTCTTGCTTTTCCAGAAGTATCGTTTGAAGACATGGTTTTACTCGAACCCGATCTACAGAATACAGACGATGAAATTCGCCGTCAGGTCGAGCGCGATGCTTTGTATGCAAACTATATTGCGCGCCAACAACGGGATGTCGAAGCAATGAGGCGCGATGAGGCGCATGAAATTCCTCGGGATTTCAATTATTTTGCGCTTGATGGTCTGTCGAATGAAATGAAGCAAAAGCTATCGCAGGCGAAGCCTGCGAATATTGCGCAGGCGAGTCGGGTTGAAGGTGTCACGCCTGCAGCTTTAACCCTCGTCCTGGCGAAGCTCAGGCGCGATGTGAAAGCCAGAAAAGCATGAGTTATCAGAACGCCGTTTCTGCGGAGGCTCTGGATGTTTCACGTGAAACATTCGAACGCCTGGTGATCTATGTATCTCTGCTTGAAAAATGGAATCCAAAAATCAATCTGGTTTCAAGAAATAGTCTTGAAGAGATTTGGATCCGCCATATCAAGGATTCCATTCAAGTTTTTCAGAACGCAGATCGCGTAGATCATTGGGTGGATTTAGGCAGCGGAGGCGGCTTTCCAGGCATGGTTTGCGCCATCATGGCAATTGAATCTGCGCCTGAAACGCGTTTCACATTGGTCGAAAGCGACCAACGTAAATCCGCATTTCTTCGAAGTGTGACCAGAGAGAGTGGCGCCAATTGTTCCGTGATCTCTCGTCGAATTGAAGCCATTGATCCCTTGCATGCGGACGTGCTTTCAGCTCGGGCTCTGGCTGATCTGACCACTCTAATGTCATTTTGTGACAGGCATTTAAGTAAAAACGGTACAGCGTTGTTGCCAAAAGGCGCAACCTGGAAAAAAGAGCTGGAAGATGCGCGCAAAGAATGGAAATTCGAGGCTGAACCCATTAAGAGTTCAACAGAACCCCAAGCCGTTATCCTGAAAATCAAAGGAGTTGCACGTGGTTGATCTGTCTCGTCCTGCTGGGCCTCGGATTATCGCGGTTGCCAATCAAAAGGGCGGGGTCGGGAAAACCACTACAGCGATCAATCTGGCAGCCGGATTGGCCGAGGCCGGATGCAAGGTTCTTGTGGTCGATCTCGATCCTCAGGGAAATGCCTCTACGGGTCTAGGGGTCGAAGATCGCGACTGGACGACATATGATCTTCTTCTCGACGATGCACCATTGGAAGCTGTGGTGCAGGAGACCGAGATCGGTAATCTTTTTGTGGTTCCAGCGACCGTAGATCTCAGCTCGGCAGATATTGAGCTGATCTCGAATGAAAAGCGCAGTTATTTGCTGCATGACGCGCTTCGACAGACTGCAATTGATGCTTTCGATCTGGACTTTGTGCTGATTGATTGTCCGCCGTCCTTGAACCTGCTCACCGTAAACGCAATGGTAGCAGCGCATTCCGTCCTTGTACCATTGCAAAGTGAGTTCTTTGCGCTGGAAGGCCTGTCACAATTGATGTTGACCATTCGCGAGGTTCGTCAGACCGCCAATCCTGACCTCAGAATCGAAGGTGTTGTGTTAACGATGTATGACAACCGCAACAACTTGTCCCGTCAGGTCGAAAAGGATGCGCGTGACAATCTGGGTGAGATGGTATTTAAAACCAAGATACCCAGAAATGTGCGGGTCAGCGAAGCACCATCTTACGCGCTTCCTGTGCTGCAATATGATTCGGGTTCGCTCGGGGCGATGGCGTACCGGTATCTCGCCCGAGAGGTTATGCACAAGAACAACAAGGTAGCCATTTAAGTGGCCGTGAGGAGGGCAACATGAATGTCAGGAAAGGAAAACCCCGAGGATTAGGTCGCGGGCTATCTGCGTTGATGGCTGATGTCGCACCAGAAGCTGACGGTCGGATTGTATCTGAACCCCGCCGTCCGGATCTCACGGTACCGATCGAAAAACTGCAGGCGAACCCAGATCAGCCGCGCCGCCGTTTCGCGCAAGAGCAATTGGATGAGCTTGCGGCCTCGGTCAAGGAAAAGGGTATTATCCAGCCGCTGATTGTCCGCAGCATCGATGGTGGCCAATACGAAATCGTTGCGGGTGAACGGCGCTGGCGTGCTGCGCAGATGGCGCAACTGCATGATATCCCAGTTATTGTTCGCGAATTTGATGACACCGAAGTGCTTGAGGTCGCGATTATCGAGAACATTCAGCGCGCAGATCTGAACGCGGTGGAAGAGGCGGCAGGCTTTAAGCAATTGATGGATCGCTTTGGTCACACGCAAGAAAAGCTGGCCGAAGCGCTTGGTAAAAGCAGAAGCCATATCGCTAATCTGCTGCGTCTTTTGTCACTCCCATTGGATGTACAATCCCTTGTAATAGAAGGAAAATTATCCGCCGGTCATGCAAGGGCATTGATCACGGCAGAAAACCCATCGGAGCTGGCGAAACAGGTGGTTCGTGAGGGCCTTTCGGTGCGTGCGACCGAGGCATTAGTGAAAAAGCAGCAAGGTGGAGCGGATAAGCCGGCTCCGAAATCCAGAAACCTGAATGCTGGGAAGGACGCAGACACCCGAGCGCTTGAAAAGGATTTGTCTGCGATTCTGGCGATGAAGGTGACGATCAACCATAAGGCCGGATCTGAATCCGGGCAGGTTGTGTTGGCTTATGAGAACCTGGATCAGTTGGATGATCTGTGCGCGAAGCTCAGCCGTTAGGTCGGGTCCAGATAAAGAGCATCACAGCGCTGAGCACAATGGCCTGAATGATCAGGACGTGAGAAGGAACCGACAGTAGAACCGATAAACCAAATACGGCGGCAACCGAAAGGGTGGCCGCCTTTTTTGCGCCGGGTCTGATCGCGCCAGAGCTTTGCCAATCGACGATCATAGGGCCAAAGGTTCGATGGCTCAGCAACCAGTTATGCAGCCGTGACGATGAGCGGGCAAAAAAGAACGCGGCCAACAGAAGAAATGGTACCGTCGGCAGCAGCGGCAGAGCGACTCCGATCATGGCAAGCGCAACGCATAGTAACCCCAATCCTGCCCAGAGAAATTGCATCTGTTACTCCAACAGCTCTCGGATTACCGCGTTGAGCACGGCGCGCCCGTTTGAAGTGGCGCGCAATTGATTGCGATCAAGGGTTAGCATGCCCAGATCGATCAGCGAATCAAGTTTGTCATGCGAAAGTTCTTCACCTGCAAGCAGAGTGTATCTGTCTATATTAAGGCCCTCGACCAAACGCAGACACATCATAAGGTATTCTGAGGCTTGTTCACGTTGGCTAAGCTCGAACCGATTGCTTTCGCCGTGCCCATTGGAGGCAGCCGTCAGCCATTTGTTTGGTGAAAGATGAGTTTCCGTCGCGAATTTCCGGCGATCCAGGGTGATCCGACCATGTGCGCCGGGTCCAATACCGATGTAATCACCATAGCGCCAATAGATGAGGTTATGCCGTGATTCCGCTCCGGGCCGGGCGTGGTTTGAAATCTCATAGGCAGGCAGCCCATGCGCTTCGCAGATTTCCTGCGTCGCCAGATACATATCCGCGGCGTTGTCATCCTCGGGCAGACCGCGCAGCTTGCCCAGGGCATAGCGATCACCAAAGGCTGTGCCTTCCTCAATGGTCAGTTGGTATAACGACAGGTGATCAACTGCCATCGATAGGGCTTCGGTCAGCTCAGCACGCCAGGCGTCCAGAGTTTGATGCTGGCGGGCATAGATCAGATCAAAGCTCACACGGTCAAAGCAAGAGCGCGCGATATCGAAGGCAGCGCGAGCCTCGGCAACCGTGTGAATGCGCCCCAGACGACGCAGGTCATCGTCGTTCAAGGCCTGAACACCCATCGAGATGCGGTTCACGCCCGCATCATGATAGGCCGCGAACCGCCCGGCCTCGACCGAGCCTGGATTGGCCTCAAGCGTGATTTCCATATCGTTGGCCGATCGCCAAAGGGCGCGGGTCTTGTCGATGATGGTGGCGACGGTCTCGGGGGCCATCAGTGATGGAGTTCCGCCGCCAAAGAAGATTGTGTTCAAAACCCGGTCAGGAGTTTCGATGGCCGAGCGGCTCAGTTCACTAAGATAACACTCAAGCCATTGTTTTTGATTAATATTCTTGGAAACGTGGCTGTTGAAATCGCAATAGGGGCACTTGGCCTCGCAAAAGGGCCAATGCACATAAAGGCCAAAGCCCCCGTTTCGCCAATCATCCGCCAAAGCAGCCTTTCACGAACATCTCCACCGCGCGCCCGCGATGGCTGATCTTGTTCTTTTCCCAGCGATCCATTTCGGCAAAGGTAATGTCGTGCCCCTCAGGGACAAACATCGGGTCATAGCCGAACCCGTCCTTGCCACGGATCGGCCAAGTCAGGTGACCGGGCACGACGCCCTCGAACACTTCGTCATGCCCGTCGGGCCAGGCCAGAACCAGAGTGCAGCGAAACTGGGCCATACGCGGGTGGGGGGCGTTTTTCGCCTCTAGCTCATTATGGGCGCGAGTCATCGCCATCAGGAAATCGCGGCCACTGCCGGTTTCGGCCCAATCGGCGGTGTAAACACCAGGTGCGCCATCCAATGCATCGATGGTGATCCCGGAATCGTCCGACAAGGCAGGTAGGCCGGTCGCCTTTGCAGCTGCGTGGGCTTTGATCCGGGCGTTACCGACGAAAGTGTCCTCGGTCTCTTTCGGTTCGGGCAGGTTCATTTCGCCCGCGCCGACAACCGTTACGCTAAAGGGCTCAAGCAGATGCGCCATCTCCTCGAGCTTGCCTTTGTTGTGGGTGGCGACCAGCAGTCGATCACCTTCGAACCTGCGAGTCATGCGGTTGCAGCTTTCTGGGCAGCAGCAAGTTCGCTCACGCCTTTCTCGGCAAGGTCCATCAGCTGATCCATCTGTGTACGGCTAAAGACTGATCCTTCGGCGCTCATCTGCACCTCGATCAGCTTGCCCGAGCCGGTCATGATGAAATTGCCGTCAACGCCAGCTTCGCTATCTTCGGGATAGTCCAAATCTAGCACGGGCTGACCGGCATAAATTCCGCATGAAACGGCGGCAACAGGGTCTAATAAAGGGTCAGAGATCACATCGCCTGTTTTCATCAGCTTGTTCACAGCCAGACGCAGCGCCACCCAACCGCCAGTGATCGAGGCACAGCGGGTGCCGCCGTCGGCTTGAATGACATCGCAGTCAATAGTGATCTGCCGTTCTCCCAAGGCAACCCGGTCTACACCGGCGCGCAAGGCGCGGCCGATAAGGCGCTGGATTTCCACGGTGCGTCCGCCTTGCTTGCCGCTGGCAGCCTCGCGCCGCATCCGCGTATTGGTCGCGCGGGGCAGCATGCCATATTCAGCGGTGACCCAGCCCAGGCCCGAGCCCTTTATAAAAGGCGGCACGCGATCCTCAATCGTGGCGGTGCACAGCACATGCGTGTCGCCCATCTTGATCAGGCAAGAGCCTTCGGCATGTTTGGTGAACCCCGTTTCAATTGAAACGGCGCGCATTTCGTTTAGATCACGTCCTGAGGGTCGCATGAGAAATCCTTTATCTGCTGGGTTGGGGATACCGTCCTGCGGCGTTACGATGCAAGCCCGATTGACCTTTCATTTGCCTGCGATTTAATGACGATCCAGCAGAGGGCCGCCGATGAGCGAAGCAAGCAAAATTCTGGACGAGATGAATGACCGGTCGCGCGAGGTGTTCCGGTTGATTGTCGAAAGCTATCTGGAAAGCGGTGAACCCGTGGGCAGCCGGACTCTGACGCGCACATTGTCCGAAAAAGTCAGTGCTGCGACCGTACGCAATGTGATGCAGGATCTTGAATTTCTGGGTTTGCTCGACAGTCCGCATGTCAGCGCTGGTCGAATTCCAACACAGCAGGGGCTGCGCATGTTCGTGGACGGATTGCTGGAAATGGGCGATCTGGGTGCGGATGATCGGCAAAAGCTGGACGAAACACTAGGCTCTAACGCAGGCGATGTGGGTGGTATGCTCGATCGCGTCGGCGCGGCGCTATCACACGTGACACAAGGGGCTTCGCTGGTTCTGACGCCAAAGCATGAGGCCGAGATCAAGCATATCGAGTTCGTCTCGCTTGGGCATGACCGGGCCTTGGTGGTTTTGGTGTTTTCGGACGGGCAGGTGGAAAACCGGCTGTTTACACCTCCGCCTGGCCAAACACCCAGTTCGATGCGCGAGGCAGCCAATTTTCTGAATGCACTGATCGAAGGTCGAACGCTTGGCGAAGTGCGGCGGCAGATGCTGTCACAGATCGACGCGCGGAAACAGGAAATCGATGTTCTGGCGCGTGAGATGGTCGAGAGCGGCATTGCCGCTTGGGACGGGGACGGCGGCGACTCGGCCCGGCTGATCGTGCGCGGGCGGGCGAATCTGTTAAATGAGCCGGGTCAGGCAGAAGAACTTGATCGAATCCGCACCCTGTTTGACGACCTTGAACGCAAACGCGATATCGCCGAATTCCTTGAATTGACCGAAGAAGGCGAAGGTGTGCGCATTTTTATTGGCTCTGAGAACAAACTTTTCTCACTTTCGGGTTCCTCTTTGGTGGTGTCTCCATATATGAACGCTGATCGTAAGATAATCGGTGCGGTTGGGGTCATTGGACCCACACGTCTGAATTACGGGCGAATCGTACCAATCGTGGATTATACGGCGCAACTGGTCGGCAAGCTGATTTCCGACCGGAGCTAGAGGGTAAGAGATGGCAGAGCCCAAGAACGAAGATTTTCTGGACGACATCATGTCCGCCGAGGCGGAAGAGTTTGCCGAAGATTTTGCTGAGATCAGCGATGAGGCGCTTGAGGTCGATCAACTGCGTGCTGAGCGCGATGATTACAAAGACAAGTTCATGCGTGCGCTGGCCGATGCCGAAAATGCGCGCAAGCGTGGCGACAAGGCGCGTCGGGATGCGGAACAGTATGGCGGTTCAAAACTGGCCCGCGACATGCTTCCGGTTTACGACAATATGAAACGCGCGCTTGAGGCCGCAACGGATGAGCAGAAAGAGGTTGCCGCCGGTTTGCTGGAAGGTGTCGAGTTGACCATGCGCGCGCTGAAGGATGTGTTCCAGAAGCATGGGATTGAGGTGATTACGCCTCAGGTCGGGGACAGGTTCGACCCGAATGTGCATGAGGCGATGTTCGAGGCCCCGGTGCCCGGAACCAAGGCCGGCGACATCATTCAGGTGTCGGCAGAAGGCTTCATGCTGCACGACAGGTTGTTGCGACCGGCGCAGGTTGGGGTGTCGTCAACGCCCGCAAGCTGAACAGTTCCTGGGTCAACCGGGTTCGAGGCGGTCAGGATCTGGCCGCCTCTTTCAGTTTGTAGATCAAGTCCAAGGCTTCGCGGGGGCTGAGTTCATCTGGAAGGATGGTTTCCAGCATATCAGCAACGGGCGAGGTTTTTGGCGCAGGGGGAGGCGGCGGCGCAGCTGAAAACAGGGGCAGATCGTCGATCAGTGCTTTCTGCTTACCGCCTTCACGTTCGGTTTTTTCTAATTGATCCAACACGATACGGGCGCGGTCCACGACCGAGGCGGGCAAGCCAGCCAATTGTGCAACCTGGACGCCGTAAGACCGATCGGCAGCGCCTTTATGTACTTCATGCAGAAAGATGACTTCACCCTCCCATTCTTTGACTGCAACGGTCGCGTTTTCTACTCCGTTCAGACTTCCAGCGAGTGCAGTTAATTCGTGGTAGTGGGTGGCGAACAATGCGCGGCATTGGTTTGCCGCGTGTAGGTGTTCCAGTGTGGCCCAGGCAATGGAAAGGCCGTCGTAGGTCGCGGTGCCTCGGCCGATCTCATCAAGGATTACGAGCGCGCGGTCGTCGGCCTGATTCAGAATAGCTGCGGTTTCGACCATTTCGACCATAAAGGTCGAGCGGCCGCGCGCCAGATCGTCTGACGCTCCGACGCGGCTGAACAATTGACTGACTAATCCGATTTGCGCCTGTTCCGCCGGAACATAGCTGCCCATCTGCGCCAGTAGGGCGATCAGCGCATTCTGACGCAGGAAGGTTGATTTACCGGCCATGTTGGGACCGGTGAGCAACCAAATTGCAGCGCCTGCATCGGCGCTCAGATCGCAGTCGTTGGCGATGAAAGCATCGCCGCTTTGCTGCCTCAGGGCATGCTCGACCACCGGGTGACGGCCTCCTTTGATGTCGAATGCGCGTGACCCGTCGACCTTTGGACGGCACCAGCTTTCGCCGCGAGCCAGATCGGCGAGTGCAGTGGTTAAATCCAGCTCAGCCAGTCCGCGCGCAGCCTGATTTAGCCGTGCGGCAATATCCAGAATAGCCCCAGAAAGCCTTTGATAGAGCCGTTTTTCGATCTCTAACGCAAGATTTCCGGCATTCAGAATCCTTGTTTCGATCTCGGACAGCTCCACCGTGGTGAAGCGCACCTGATTGGCGGTGGTTTGGCGGTGGATATAAGTCTCGCTAAATGGCGGGTTCAACATTTTCTCGGCATGGGTTGCCGTGGTCTCGATGAAGAAGCCAAGCACATTGTTGTGTTTGATCTTCAGTGACGTGATGCTGGTATGCTCGGCGTATTTCTGTTGGAAACCTGCGATGACCGAACGGCCTTCGTCACGCAAGGTGCGCGCTTCGTCCAATTCGGTATCAAACCCGGGGGCGATAAAGCCGCCATCGCGGGCCAGCAAGGGTGGATCGGCAACCAATGCTTCGTCCAGCAAAGCCAACAGATCGTCAAATCCGACAAGGTTCTGGACGGCAGTGGCCAGCAGAACAGGCAGATCCTGTGAGGCACAGGTTTCGGCGATTGTTGCGGCTTGTTCCAATCCATTGCGGATAGCGGCCAGATCACGCGGGCCGCCTCGATCCAGCGAAAGACGAGACAGAGCGCGATCCAGATCGGGTGTTTTGCGTAAAGCTTCGCGCAGATCTGAGGCGATCAGGTTATCTTCGACCGCTAAAGATACTGCGTCCAGTCGGGCGTGGATCACATCCAGATTACGCGAGGGGCTGGACAGTCGCTGTTCCAGAAGTCTTGCGCCACCTGGCGTTACTGTTCGGTCGACCACGGACAGCAGCGACCCGGCGCGCCCACCAGACAGCGACCGGGTCAGTTCCAGATTGCGTCGCGTTGCGGCGTCGATCTGAACCACGCGATCCTCGGATTCCTTTAAGGGCGTTTGCAGCAGGGGCAGTTTGCCCTTTTGCGTGATCTCCAGATAATCGATCAGCGCGCCCATGGCCGAAACCTCGGCGCGCCCGAAGTTCCCAAATGCATCCAGAGCGCCCACGTGAAACAACCCGCAGATGCGTTTCTCGGCTGCAGCGCTGTCAAAACTGGCGCGTCCGACAGGCGTAAGCGATATGCCAAGGTCCATGACGGTTTCATGCAGCTTTTCCTCGGACCCATCGGCTACGATCAGCTCAGATGGGGCCAGCCGAGCGAGTTCAGGGCTCAACCGGATTGACGTCAGCGGCATCACGTGAAACGCACCGGTTGAGATATCGGCCCAGGCCAGCGCAGCTTCGTCCCGAACCTCGGCATAGGCGGCCAGAAAGTTGTGCCGCCGCGCCTCTAGCAGGGCATCTTCGGTCAGTGTGCCGGGCGTCACCAGACGCACAACACCGCGCTTTACCACCGATTTAGAGCCTCTTTTCTTGGCTTCCGCCGGGCTTTCCATCTGCTCGCAGACCGCGACGCGGAATCCTTTGCGGATCAAGGTCAGCAAGTAGCCCTCGGCAGAATGCACCGGCACGCCGCACATCGGGATATCGTCGCCATTGTGTTTGCCGCGCTTGGTCAGCGCGATATCCAACGCCTCAGCCGCGTTCACCGCATCCTCGAAGAACATCTCGTAGAAGTCACCCATGCGATAAAACAGCAGGGCATCTGCATGAGCCTCTTTGATCTCAAGGTACTGCGCCATCATCGGCGTGACTGTGGACAAATTCGGCCCCCTTCTGGCGTGTTCCGGGCGCGACCTTACAAATCCCGCATCTTCAGTAAAAGGTGAAAACTCATTCTCGTTGAGGCGCGGCCCCGCCTGCGTTATGAGGCAAAAGCCCCAAAGTCATGGAAACGACCTGTAAGATGCCCAAAGCGAAGATCACCAAAGAAGAGGCGCTGGCCTTTCACCTAGACCCGACCCCCGGCAAGTGGGAGGTGCAGGCCACCGTACCCATGACCACGCAGCGCGATCTTTCGCTGGCCTATAGCCCTGGCGTTGCGGTTCCCTGTGAAGCCATCGCTGAAGCACCAGAGACGGCGTATGACTATACAAACAAAGGCAATCTGGTTGCCGTGATCTCGAACGGTACCGCCGTTCTAGGCCTTGGAAATCTGGGTGCGCTGGGCTCAAAACCGGTGATGGAAGGCAAATCGGTCCTGTTCAAGAGGTTCGCTGATGTGAACTCGATCGATATCGAGCTGGATACCGAAGACCCGGACGAGTTCTGTCGCGCTGTGCGCCTGATGGGTCCGACCTTTGGCGGTATCAATCTGGAAGATATCAAAGCACCTGAATGTTTCATCATCGAACAACGCCTGAAGGAAGAGATGGATATCCCGGTCTTCCACGATGACCAGCATGGCACGGCAGTGATTTGTGCGGCGGGCCTGCTTAACGCGTTGCATATCTCGGGCAAAAAGATCGAAGATGTAAAAATCGTCCTGAACGGGGCAGGCGCTGCAGGAATTGCCTGTATCGAACTGCTCAAGGCCATGGGTGCACGGCACGAGAATTGCATCGTCTGCGACACCAAAGGCGTGATTTATCAGGGCCGGACCGAGGGCATGAACCAGTGGAAGTCGGCCCATGCCATCACGACTGATCTTCGCACTTTGGAAGAGGCCATGAAGGATGCGGATGTATTTCTGGGCGTTTCGGTCAAAGGGGCGGTGACACAAGACATGGTCGCCAGCATGGCTGACAATCCGGTGATTTTCGCCATGGCGAACCCTGACCCGGAAATCACCCCGGAAGAGGCGCACGAGGTGCGCGTTGATGCGATCGTCGCGACGGGCCGTAGCGATTATCCGAATCAGGTGAATAACGTTCTGGGTTTTCCTTACCTGTTCCGCGGTGCGCTGGATATTCATGCCCGTGCGATCAATGACGAGATGAAAATCGCCTGCGCCCATGCTCTGGCGCGATTGGCACGTGAAGATGTTCCGGATGAGGTTGCCATGGCCTATGGCAAGTCGCTGACTTTTGGGCGCGACTACATCATTCCAACGCCTTTTGATCCGCGCCTGATCCACCGTATCCCGCCTGCGGTTGCCAAGGCTGGTATGGATACCGGCGCGGCGCGACGTCCGATCATCGATATGGACGCTTATGAGCTGAGCCTGAAATCCCGCATGGACCCGACGGCCAGCATCCTGCGCGGCTTGAACGCGCGGGCGCGTCAGGCGCAAAGCCGGATGATCTTTGCCGAGGGTGACGATCCGCGCGTATTGCGCGCGGCCGTTATGTATCAACGCTCGGGCTTTGGTAAGGCTCTGGTTGTGGGCCGGCCAGACGACGTAAAGGAAAAGCTCGAATCCGCAGGCCTTGGGGACGCGGTGCGTGAGATCGAAGTGGTGAACGCCGCCAATACCTCGCATCTGGAGACCTACAAGAATTTTCTGTATCAGCGCCTGCAACGGAAGGGCTTCGATCACAAAGACATTCACCGCCTCGCTGCACGGGATCGGCATGTGTTTTCGTCTTTAATGCTGGCGCATGGTCATGCGGATGGTCTGGTGACAGGGGCCACTCGTAAGTCGGCGCATGTGCTGGACCGCATCAACCATGTGTTCGATGCGGATGCCGCCCATGGTGCGGCGGGGGTTACCGCATTGCTGCACAAAGGACGGATCGTTCTGATTGGCGACACGCTGGTGCATGAATGGCCGGACGAGAATGATCTGGCCAACATCGCAGAACGTGCCGCTGCCGTGGCACGCCATATGGGGCTGGAGCCTCGGGCGGCGTTTGTGAGTTTCTCGACCTTTGGTTATCCGGTCTCCGAGCGCGCGGAAAAAATGCACCGTGCTCCGGCAGTGCTGGACGAGCGCGGCGTCGATTTCGAATACGAAGGCGAGATGACGGTTGATGTGGCCCTGAACGTGGACCAGCAAGAGGCCTATCCATTCCAACGCCTGACAGGTCCGGCCAATATCCTGATTGTTCCAGCACGGCACTCGGCATCGATCTCGACTAAGCTGATGCAGGAGATGGGCGGAGCTACCGTAATCGGACCGATCCTGTCTGGGATCGATAAGCAGATCCAGATCTGTTCGACGGTCTCAACCGCGAATGACATTCTGAACATGGCCATCCTAGCCTCTTGCGATATCGGGTAAATCATGACGATCTGGAACCTCGGCTCTATCAACGCGGATATGGTTTATGCCCTGCCGCATTTGCCTGAAGCGGGTGAAACCCTTGCGGCCAGCGGGTTGCAGAGGTTTCTGGGCGGCAAAGGCGCCAATATGTCGGTGGCGGCAGCCCGGGCAGGTTCCCGGGTATCGCATATCGGTGCTGTGGGTTCAGATGGTCTTTGGGCGCGGGACAGGCTGACCGAATATGGCGTGGACACGCGGCATATTGCCGAGGTGGATGTGCCAACGGGTCACGCGATCATCGCGGTGGACGCGCAGGGTGAAAACCTGATCGTTCTGTATCAAGGCGCCAACCATGCCATCTCGAACGACCAACTTGGGCAGGCGTTGTCCTCGGCGGTATCAGGTGATCTTCTGGTGATGCAGAACGAAACCAATGCGCAGATTGAGGCCGCTAAACTAGGTTGCGAAATGGGGCTGACTGTCTGCTACGCCGCCGCCCCATTTCAGGCAGACGCAGTTCAAGCGGTTCTACCGTATTTGGATTTTCTGATCCTCAACGAAGTCGAGGCCGAGCAATTGCAGGATGCAACGGGTCTCGCCCCTTCAGACCTGCCGGTCGAACATGTGATCGTCACCTTTGGCTCAAAAGGTGCGCGCTACTATCAGCAAGATCATCAACCCCAAGCGTTTCAGGCCCATAAGGTCAACGCTGTGGATACCACCGGGGCAGGTGACACATTCACCGGCTATGTGTTGGCTGGAATGGACCGGGGTATGCCGATGGCGCAGGCGATTGCCCAAGCAAACCGTGCCGCGGCCCTGATGGTCACGCGGCACGGCACTGCAGATGTCATTCCTGATCTGAAAGAGGTGCGCGAAGCGCTGTTTGACTAGGACCCTGCAAAGGGCGCTTCGTTGCCCCACAATTGTTTGACCCGCGCATCGCGACCGCAGGCTTCGCGGTAGGCCTTATAGGCGTTCTTTTGGCGCTTGGGGCCAAAGCGGGTCAGTACCAGCTTGCTACCCTTGTAATAATCCTGGTGATACGCCTCGGCTGGATAAAACGTTCCGGCTTGCAGAATCGGCGTGACCACAGTCTGCCCTAGCGCGTTTTGTGCGCTGGTCTTGGCTTGCTGAGCCTGCGCCTTTTCCCCTTTGTTAGAGACGAAAATTGCTGTGCGATAGCTGTCGCCGCGATCGCAGAACTGGCCGCCCGCATCCGTGGGATCGACTGAGCGGAAGAACATGTTCAGCAAGGTTGCACGGGAAACGCGGGCGGGATCGAAGGTGATCTGGACCGCCTCGTAATGCCCTGTTCCGCCTTTCGAGACCTGATCATAGGTGGGACTATCCGTCTTGCCGCCGGTATAGCCCGAGACCGCGCCGATCACGCCGGGCACGGACTCGAAATCGGATTCCACACACCAGAAACAGCCACCGGCGACTGTTAGCGTCTCAGTGCCAGCGGCCGGAGCAGGTAAGGCGCGCAGCATTGCTGCCAACAAGATCAGCACAAACAGAAGTGAAGGTTTCAGGCAATCAAGGTAAGTGATCCGGGTCATGGCAGGTCTCCTTCCGAAACCAAGCTGCCCGCAGATTTTTGCGCTTGCAATGCGCTGACATGATTTGTCACGCGCTGGTGAGACGAGTTTATCAGCCCAGCAGTTGCCCCAGCTTCATCGCAACACCCATGTTGCCCGAGATTTTTAGCTTGCCCAGCGCAACCCCGGTCATTGGGTTCAGCTTACCGGTCAGCAACTTAGAGAGGTTCTCGCGCGAGATGCGGATGGTGCAGTCTGTGTCCCGATCCTGGGTTGAGGCAGTATTCTCCGCCAGAACGATCACACCCTCATCACCACAATCGAACTTAAGCGATCCGTCAAAGCTTTTGCCGTTCAAACCCTTTTGAATTCCGTCGGCGATGTCTTGCAGCATTATCCGTCCTTCCCTGGTTGACGTATGCGTAAAGACAATTTCCTGATCCGGGCAAGCCCGACCCGACGGAAACCCGGCAAAGAAAAACCCCGGTGCCTGATCAGACACCGGGGCCAGATCTAAAATTCTGAACGCTTACTTGCTCAGCCGTTTGTCACGCGCGGCCAGAAGCTTCAGGCGCAGTGCGTTCAACTGGATGAAGCCTGCCGCATCTTTCTGGTCATATGCACCAGCGTCTTCCTCAAAGGTCACGTGCGCCTCGGAGTACAGCGAATGATCCGACCAGCGGCCCACGGTTGAGGCAAGACCTTTGTACAGTTTCACGCGAACGGTGCCGGTGACATGCTCTTGCGACTTGTCGATGGCTGCCTGCAGCATCTCCCGCTCGGGCGAGTACCAGAAGCCGTTATAGATCAGCTCGGCATATTGCGGCATCAATTGGTCTTTCAGGTGCATCGCGCCCCGGTCCATGGTGATGGACTCGATCCCACGATGCGCTTCCAGCAGGATGGTGCCGCCGGGGGTTTCGTAAATACCGCGCGATTTCATTCCAACGAAGCGGCCTTCGACCAGATCGAGACGGCCAATGCCGTGCTTGCCGCCATATTCGTTCAGCTTGGTCAGGATGGTCGCGGGGCTCATCGCCTCGCCATTGATGCTGACCGCGTCGCCTTTTTCAAAACCGATCTCGATAAATTCCGGCTCGTTCGGCGCCTCCTCGGGGTGGACAGTGCGCTGATAGACATAGTCGGGTGCCATATCGGCGGGGTCTTCCAGAACCTTACCCTCGGACGAGGTGTGCAGCAGGTTGGCGTCAACCGAGAAGGGCGCTTCGCCGCGCTTGTCCTTGGCAATCGGGATCTGGTTTGCTTCGGCAAATTCCAGCAGACGGGTCCGGCTGGTCAGATCCCACTCACGCCACGGAGCAATGACCTTGATGTCGGGGTTCAGCGCGTAAGCGGCCAGTTCGAACCGCACCTGATCGTTGCCCTTGCCTGTTGCGCCATGGGCGACAGCGTCAGCACCGGTCGCTTCGGCGATCTCGACCAGACGTTTCGAGATCAGAGGCCGTGCGATCGAGGTGCCCAGCAGGTACAGCCCTTCGTACTGTGCATTGGCGCGGAACATCGGGAAGACGAAATCGCGGACGAATTCCTCGCGGATGTCTTCGATATAGATGTTCTCGGGTTTGATCCCCAGCAGCTCGGCTTTCTTGCGGGCGGGCTCCAGCTCCTCGCCCTGACCCAGATCGGCGGTGAAGGTCACGACCTCACAACCATACTCGGTCTGCAGCCATTTCAGAATGATCGAGGTATCAAGGCCACCGGAATAGGCCAGAACAACTTTCTTGGGCGCGGACATCTGACTTCCCTTTATGCGTAGAACGACTGGCCCCTAACGGGTTTTGGGCGTGGGGGCAAGCTGTGTGGATTGACGCAGCCCGGGAATTGGGGTGAAACGGGCGGATAGAGAACAAGGATTGGTTGAGAGGGCGGTATTTATGCTGGGATTAGAGATTTTCGTGCATTCGGTGAGGATGGTTCTTAGGAACCTGACGCAGGCGCTACAGATTTCAGTCGTACCGGCGCTCATTGGCGGCTTTTTAGCCATCGGCCTGTTCTTCCTGTTTGGCATCCCTTTCGAAGAATTCAACAGTGAAACCAATGGCTTCCCTGAAGGCGTAACGGCCGCGTCCTTCACCGGTTTTCTGCTCTGCCTTATGGCCGTTGTCTTTGGGGTCATGCTGTGGATTGTCGTGTCGTGGCACCGTTTTGTTCTACTTGAGGAATATCCAAGCGGTTTGGTTCCGCCTTTCAGGTTCGACCGTGTGCTCGCCTATTTCGGACGCCTTCTGATGCTCGGCCTAATCGCTCTTATCATCATGATACCGGGAGCGCTGATCATGGGCATGATGGCGCAATCCTCTGTGGCGCTGGGAATTCTGGTTTGGCTGGGTTTGATCATCATTCTCACGATCGGATTCTATCGGGCCTCCCCGATTTTACCCGGCGCAGCGATCGGAAAACCAATAAAGCTGTCTGAAGCGTGGCAAGCAACCTCGGGCGCAAGCGGAGCCATCGCACTTCTGGTCGTCTTATCCATCCTCTTCCAAATATTGCTTCAGCTACTGGCGTCTTTGCTGCTTTTCGTCCCGATCATCGGTGTCTTGATTGTCTTGTTTGCGAGCATGCTGATCGTCCCACTGATCAATGTCAGTATCCTGACGACGATCTATGGTGTGTTCATCGAAAAACGCGAGCTGGCCTAAGCCCGTACACATATGTATTCCTTGCCCTTTCGACGATGATGGGGCAGGGAATCCAACATGACTGATTTCACGACCCGCGCCCGCGCTGCCGAAAAGGCAATGCGCTCAGTGTTTCCGGCAACTCCGTTGCAGCGGAACGCCCATCTGTCCGACCGTTACGGCGCGGATATCTGGCTCAAGCGCGAAGACCTCAGCCCGGTGCGGTCGTATAAAATCCGTGGTGCGTTCAATGCGATGCGCAAGCAGCAGGGGCAGGGCCTTTTCGTTTGCGCCAGCGCTGGCAACCATGCGCAGGGCGTGGCCTATATGTGTAAGCATCTGGGTGTGCGGGGTGTGATCTTCATGCCGGTGACCACGCCGCAGCAGAAGATCCAGAAGACGCGCATTTTCGGCGGCGACAATATCGAGGTTCACCTGATCGGTGACTATTTCGATGACACGCTGGCTGCGGCGCAAAGCTGGTGCGCAGAACAGGGCGGATATTTCCTGTCTCCGTTCGATGATGCGGATGTGATCGAGGGGCAGGCCTCATTGGCGGTTGAGATCGAAGAGCAATTGGGCCGAGTGCCTGATCATGTAATTCTGCCGGTTGGCGGCGGCGGTATGTCTTCGGGGGTGGCGACCTGGTTCGGGGACCGGGCGCATTGCCTGTTCGTGGAACCGGCCGGCGGGGCGTGTTTGCGCGCGGCGCTTGCAGCGGGGCACCCGGTGGCTCTGGATCATGTGGATACCTTTGTCGATGGCGCAGCAGTAGGCCGGATTGGTGAGAAACCGTTTGAATTGCTGAAATCGCGGCATCTGTCGGACGTGCTGACTTTGTCCGAAGACCGCATCTGCACCACCATGATCGAAATGCTGAATGTCGAGGGCATCGTTCTGGAACCTGCCGGTGCATTGGCGGTTGAGGCCGTGGGTGACGTGCAAAGCTTTGTGCGTGGCAAGACGGTGGTCTGTGTGACATCGGGTGGCAACTTCGATTTCGAACGCTTGCCTGAGGTCAAAGAGCGCGCGCAGCGTTATTCCGGGGTCAAGAAATACTTCATCTTACGCCTGCCGCAGCGTCCTGGCGCTTTGAAAGAATTTCTGGGTATTCTGGGGCCCGAAGACGATATCGCACGGTTCGAATACATGAAGAAATCGGCGCGCAATTTTGGTTCGGTGCTAATCGGGATCGAAACCCGCAAGCCCGAGAACTTCATGCGCCTGTTTGCGCATCTGGATGAAGCCGGGTTTACTTATACGGATATCACCGAAGACGAGACGCTGGCACAGTTTGTGATCTAGCGCAGGTTTTCGGCCAGACCGGCCTGAAACAGTATTTTCGACTCGTCGTAGGCCGCGATAATCGCCAGCAAATCAACGGCGGCGCTTTCACCTGCGGCTGCGCGTCGCTCACCGTCCTGGCACAGTTTCGAGAAACTATCAAAGCCAAGACTCAGCGCGCTGCCCTTCAGGAAATGTAGGTTCTGTTCGATCTCGGAGCGGGTAGTGTCATCGCGTAGCTTAGTGATAACTTCCTGAACCTCGTCCAAAAAGATTTCGACAACCTCGGTGAACTCGTCTGCGCCGACTTCATCACGTAATTGTCTGACTCTGGACCACTGAATCATGCCATCCTCTTGCGGTTGCATATTGTTAGACCGTCACGGGTAAAGATGGGGTTAAATCGCGGCCATTTGGTTTTTCATAGGATGTTAAGCTGAGAGGCATAGCGTTGCGACAACTGGAGAGTTGAGCAAGTACAGGGACTTCATGGTGCCGGATGCCAGTCAAGTAGAGGCCCGGGTCGAGCTGGATTTTGGCGCGATCCGCAAGGTTCTTGTTGTGGACGACAGCCGTCTGCAGCGGCGCATTCTGGTGGCCTCGCTAAAAAAGTGGGGATTCGAGGTTCTTGAAGCCGACAGTGGTGAAGCCGCGATAGAGCTTTGCACCTCGGACCCGCCTGATCTTGTTCTAAGCGACTGGGTCATGCCAGGTATGGGCGGGCTTGAGTTCTGTCGCGCCTTCCGAGAGCTGGACAGTGAGCAATATAGCTATTTCATTCTTCTGACCTCAAAAAGCGAAAAGCAGGAGGTCGCGCGCGGTCTGGATGCTGGGGCAGACGATTTTCTGATCAAACCGCTTGAGGCTGATGAGCTGCGTGCGCGCATATCGGCCGGGGCGCGTATTCTTGACATGCAACGCGAATTGTCCCGAAAAAACCAGTTGATCGAAACAGCGCTGAACGAACTGAAGCTTGCCCATGATGCGATCGATAAAGATCTGATGCAGGCCCGAAAGATTCAGGACTCGCTGGTGCCCGAATTGAAGGGAACCTTTGGCAACTCACAGGTCAGCCTGCTTCTGAAACCTTGCGGTCATATCGGCGGTGATCTGGTGGGGATGTTCTCGCCCGGTGTCAATCGGCTGGGGTTTTACAGCATCGATGTCTCCGGCCACGGGATCACCTCTGCGATGATGACGGCACGGCTGGGCGGGTATCTGTCCAGCACGCATTTCGATCAGAACATTGCGATGGAGCGTCGTTTCAATAAATTCTACGCCCTTCTGCCACCCGAAGAGGTCGCTTCGCTGCTCAACTCGCGTCTGATCGCCGATGCCGGGATCGAAGAGTATTTCACCATGGTCTATGCCATCATCGATCTGCGCAACGGACATCTGAAAATGGTGCAGGCCGGACACCCGCATCCGCTGTTGTTGCGCCGTGATGGTAAAACCGAGTTTCTGGGCGAAGGCGGGTTGCCCATTGGCCTGCTGCCTGAGGCGCAGTTTCAGCAGACGGAAACCTATATGCAACCGGGCGACAAGCTGCTCTTGCATTCGGACGGGTTCACCGAATGCCAGCTCGCCGACGGCAGTTTGCTGGATGATGACGGGTTAAAGGCGATGGCTGTTGAATGCGCCGCCGATCACGGTGGACCGGAATTCCTGGATGACATGTTCTGGCGTCTTACACAGGTGATGTCACCGGACAGCGGAATTGCGGATGATGTCTCTGCAGTGTTTTTTGAATATAACGGACCTTAAAGCCCATGCAGGTGGCGCTGGGCGAAATGGGCGTCGCCCTCGTTGCCCAACAGATGAACGGCATCTGCGGTCTCCATCCAAATGGCCTCGTGAAGGTCTTCGGTCGGAGGGCCTAGGCGTCTGACCGGGTGGGCGCGGTAAATCAGGCAGACCTTCTCGGCCCACAGATCGTATTCCGGCATGTAGGTATATCGACGAAACGCACCCACTCTCCGGGGCGCGGCGATCAGCCAGCCGGTTTCTTCGTAAACCTCACGGTGAAGCGCTGTAATGGGTGATTCCCCCGGATCGATGCCGCCGCCCGGCAGCTGCAGATCGGGTCCGGGTTCCAGCTGACAGGTCAGCAGCAATCGGTTGCCTTGTGGCAATAGGGCATAAACGCCGACCCGCCGGGTGTATTTTCGCTCTGCCTCGGGGCTTTCACCGAACCGTCTGATCATGTAAGGCCCCTTTCAACCCAAACTGTTCAACCTATATGGTGGCGGTATGCCAACCTGTGGCGCTTAAGGAAACCCCATGTCTCTTGGAACCAAAATCGCGTGGGACGATACCGTCCTGCCCTTTCAACTCGATATACCCGACATGCGAGGCCGCGTGGCCCGGCTGGACGGCGTGTTGGGCGGCATCTTGAAACAGCACGACTACCCGGAGGTGGTCGAGGCGCTGGTGGCCGAGATGGCCCTGCTGACTGCATTGATAGGGCAAACGGTATCGCTGCGCTGGAAGCTGTCTCTGCAGGTGCAATCCAAGGGCGCGGTGCGGATGATCGCAACCGATTATTATGCGCCACAGGTCGAGGGTGAACCCGCGCAGATCCGCGCATATGCGAGCTTTGACCGCGACCGGCTGACCGATGCAGCCCCTTTCGATCAGGTGGGTGACGGGTACTTCGCCATCATGATCGACCAAGGTGAAGGTACACAGCCTTATCAGGGCATCACTCCACTGGCGGGGGGATCACTGAGCGCGTGTGCGGAAGCCTATTTCGCGCAGTCCGAACAGCTGCCGACCCGATTTTCGTTGAGCTTCGGCAAATCGACCGAACCCGGTGTCGGTGAACACTGGCGCGCTGGCGGGATCATGCTGCAGCACATGCCCAAAGCCTCGCCCTTTGCCGCTTCCGGGGAGGGCAGCGGAGAGATCCTGTCTGCCTCGGATTTGGTGGATGGTGAAGAGGGCGAGAACTGGGATCGCGTCAACATCCTGCTCGACACCGTGGATGATCTGGAGATGATCGGGCCATCCGTTGCGCCAACCGACCTTCTGGTGCGTCTGTTTCACGAGGAACAGCCTCGCGTCTATGATGCACAGCAGGTAAAATTCGGTTGCACTTGTTCCGAAGATCGCGTGCGCCAAAGCCTGTCGATCTATTCGGCGCAGGATATTGCGACAATGACCACGGACGAAGGCACCGTCACAGCAGACTGCCAATTCTGCGGTGCGCACTATGTGCTGGACCCTGCGACCGTCGGGTTCGAGGCCGAAGGCCCGGATGGCGCGTGATCTGATCACAGACCTGACCGAGGCGCTGAGCCGTGACGGGTCCGGGTCCAGTGACTTTGATCTGAACCCGGAAACGGTGCTGCCGGCGGGACGCAAACTGCGCCCTGCAGGCGTGTTAGTGCCTGTTTCCGTGACGGGAGACGCACCCAGATTGATCCTGACCAAACGCTCTTCGGCGTTGAAACACCATCCGGGCCAGATCGCCTTTCCGGGTGGAAAACAGGATGAGGGCGACATCGACGTTACTGCGACAGCTTTGCGCGAAGCACAGGAAGAAATTGGTCTTCCGCCAGAACTACCCAGTATTCTGGGTCATCTGCCGACTCATGAAACCGTGACGTCCTTTTCGGTCACGCCGGTTGTTGCGATCCTTGAAGCCAGTTTTGAACCAGTCGCCGAACCGGGCGAGGTGGATGAGATCTTCTTCGTTCCGCTTGCGCATGTCCTGAACCAAGAGAATTATGTCGTCGAGTCGCGCCGTTGGCGTGGCCAAAGACGGTATTACTATGCTGTGCCCTATGGCCCCTATTATATCTGGGGTGCGACGGCACGGATGCTGCGGGGATTGGCTGCGCGGATGAGTGAATGAAGCGGATCACAGAAGATTGGTTAACCGACCAAGCCACGCAGGATGTATGCACCGCCCTGACCAATGGCGGGGCGCAGGCGCTATTCGTCGGTGGTTGTGTGCGCAATGCTCTGCTGCAGGCGCCGGTTTCTGACATTGATATCGCCACAGACGCTGGGCCGGAACACGTCGTGGAACTGGCGCAGAAAGCTGGGCTGAAGCCGATACCAACAGGGATAGACCATGGCACCGTAACGATTGTCAGCAAAGGTATCCCGCACGAGGTCACGACGTTTCGCCGTGACGTCGAAACGGATGGTCGGCGTGCTGTCGTCGCTTTTTCCGACAAGGTCGAAGAAGACGCCGCGCGTCGTGATTTCACCATGAACGCGCTTTATGCCAAACCTGACGGCACAATCCTTGATCCGCTGAACGGTTTGCCGGATCTACAGGCGCGTCGCGTACGGTTCATCGGGGAGGCCAGTGATCGCATCCAAGAAGACTACCTGAGATCGCTCAGATATTTCAGGTTTCATGCTTGGTACGGGGATGCGGACGGTGGCTTTGACCCCGCTGCACTGGATGCAATAGCTGCAAATTTGGACGGGTTAGAGACACTTTCGCGCGAACGGGTCGGGGCCGAGATGCTTAAACTGCTCGCTGCGCCTGACCCCGCGCCGTCGGTGGCCGCCATGCGCATCACTGGCGTTTTGGCGCAGCTTTTGCCCGGGGCTGATGACCGGGCGCTGGCGATCCTGATTCAGCTGGAACAAGACGCCCATGCAGCGCCCGAAGCGATTCGTCGTTTGGCCGCGATTGCATCGCCCGAAGTGGCCAAAACCCTGCGTCTTAGCCGCGCGCAACTGCAGCGTCTGGCTCGGATGCGCGACGAAGCGATGGCGACGACCAGTGTCGCAGAATTGGGTTATCGCTATGGGTCGGAAGGCGGATTGCACGAGACACTTTTGCGTCATGCATTTCTTGAACAGCCTTGGTCCGAAGACCTGAACCGAGCTTTGCAAAAAGGGTCCGCGGCCAGTTTCCCGATCAAGGCGGCGGATTTGATCCCCGCCTTCTCGGGCCCCGCGCTGGGCGCAAAACTGGCCGAGCTTGAGGCGCGTTGGATCGCGTCGGATTTCGCGCTTAGCCGCGAAGAATTGCTGGCCGACTGATTTGAAGTCTCAAAAAGGGATGACAAACCCGATTTGATTTGGCAGGGTGCGCCTGACTCATATGGAGGGAGGAATGCGAATGTATTACGGGATCTGGTTCGGCTAAAGCCCGGAACACTTTGACCCGTAGGGGTGGTGTTCTGGCGCCATCTTTCTTCGCATGACCTATTTTCTGCTCAATCGGAGCACTCTCCATGTTTCGCTACTTCGAAAATCTCATTGACCCTTTTGTTGCCTATGAACAGGTTGACAAGCCACCGACGCGGCTGTGGCCTTTCATGCTGGGATACTCGCAGCCTTTCAAACGCGTTTTTGTATTGGCCGCGCTGATGTCCGTGGTCGTTGCTGCTGTCGAGGTTGGGCTGATCTTTTATATGGGTCGCGTTGTGGACCTGTTGGGCAGTTCTCCTGCTGAATTCTGGCAGGCGCACGGGACTGAATTGATCGTGGTTGCCGCCTTGATCCTGTTTATTCGTCCCATCCTTCAGCTTGTTGACGTCTTGCTGCTCAACAACACAATCCTGCCGAACTTTGGCACTCTGATCCGTTGGCGGGCGCATAAACATGTTCTGCGTCAATCGGTTGGCTGGTTCGAGAATGACTTTGCCGGGCGCATCGCAAACCGGGTCGTGCAGACCCCACCCGCCGCGGGCGAGGTGGTCTTTCAGGTCTTTGACGCGATCTCGTTCTCGATCGCCTACATGATCGGTGCGGCCATTCTGCTGATGGCGGCTGATCCGCGCCTGTTGTTGCCGTTGCTGATCTGGCTGGTGTTTTACGGCGCGCTTGTGCGATGGACCGTTAAGCGGGTCGGCCCGGCATCTCAGGCGGCGTCGGATGCACGCTCGACCGTGACGGGCCGGGTGGTGGACAGCTATACCAACATCCACTCGATCAAGATGTTTGCCCATGACACTCAGGAACAGGACTATGCGCGCGAGGCGATTGCGGAAACCCGCCGCACTTTCCAGATCGAGATGCGGATTTTCACCATTATGGATGCCGCGCTTGTTGCGTTGAACGGTGTGCTGATCGTGGGTGTCGTTGGTTGGGCGATCTTGCTTTGGACGCAAGGTAGCGCAACGGTCGGTGTGGTGGCCGCCGCCACAGCCTTGACGCTGCGGCTGAATGCCATGACCGGTTGGATCATGTGGGCGCTGACCAGCTTCTTTCGCGAATTGGGTATCGTTGCCGAGGGTATGCAGACCATCGCGCAGCCCATCGATCTGTTGGACGAACCTGATGCGAAACCTTTGCGGCTGGGTAATGGCCAGATCGAAATACGCGATCTGTCTCATCACTATGGACGGGAAGCCGGTGGTTTGGATCACGTCAACTTGACTATCCGGCCAGGCGAAAAGATCGGCCTGATCGGTCGGTCAGGTGCGGGAAAATCGACCCTAGTAAAGCTGCTTTTGCGGTTTTACGACGTCGAGAAGGGTGCGGTCCTGATCGATGGTCAGGATATCTCGAAGGTCACGCAGGACAGTTTGCGCAGCCATATTGGCATGGTTCAGCAGGACAGTGCTCTGTTACACCGCTCGGTTCGGGCCAACATCCTCTATGGTCGGCCTGATGCGACCGAAGAACAGATGATTGCCGCTGCGAAACAGGCCGAAGCGCATGAGTTCATCCTCGATCTGCAAGACCCGGAGGGCCGCACTGGCTATGATGCGCATGTGGGCGAGCGGGGCGTGAAACTGTCGGGCGGTCAGCGGCAGCGTGTAACGCTGGCGCGGGTGATCCTGAAAGACGCGCCGATTTTGCTATTGGACGAGGCGACATCTGCCCTAGATTCCGAAGTCGAAGCCTCGATACAGGAAACACTCTACGGCATGATGCAAGGCAAGACCGTGATCGCCATCGCGCACCGGCTCAGCACGATTGCTCAGATGGATCGCATCCTTGTGATGGATGGCGGCCGGATCGTTGAACAAGGTGGTCATTCCGATCTGTTGGCGCAAGGAGGGCTTTACGCTCAGTTCTGGGCGCGGCAATCTGGAGGCTTCCTGAACCCGGAGGCCGCTGAATGAGGATTGCCGACCTCATCCAACCGTTCAAAGACACAGAAACGCCCCCGCCGCAAACGCTGGGGGCGTTCATCCGTTGGAGCTTGTCCGGCGCCTGGCCGATGCTGTTCGTCGCAGCCGCCTTCTCGGCGATCGCGGGTGCGATGGAAGCTGGCACCGCCTGGGTCCTGGGCCGCGTCATTGATCTGACCACCAACAGCAGTCCCGAGGCGTTTCTGACCGGCGGCAATCTCGCGATCATTTTGGGTGCTGTCGCATTCTTCATGCTTCTACGCCCCGCACTGTTCGGACTGTCATCGGTGGCAAACAACTACATCGTCATGCCCAACATCACGCCGTTGGTTTTGGCAAAACTGAACCGCTGGACGCTGGGCCAGTCGGTGACCTATTTCGATGACGATTTCGCCGGACGTATCGCCCAAAAACAGATGCAGACATCGAACGCCATGACGCAAGTGGTGTCCGAAACAATCAGCGCTATTGTCTTCGCTATTGCCTCTCTTGCAGGCTCATTGCTTTTATTAGGGTCTATTCACCCGCTTGTGATGCTGCCATTTGTTGCCTGGCTTGTTGTCTATTTCCTGCTGGTGCGCTGGTATCTTCCACGCATCCGCGTACGCTCTGCCGCGCGGGCGGGGGCGCGGGCGATGGTATCGGGGCAGGTGGTCGATACGATCACCAACATCAAAACCGTCAAGCTGTTTGCCCATTCCGAGTTCGAAGATCATACCGCCCGAAATTCCATGGTCGACCTGCGTGAACGGTCGCTGGAATTCGGCAAGCTATCGGCTAGTTTCCGGTTCATCCTAATGACTCTGGCGGGGGTGCTGCCGGTCCTGTTGATCGGCGCGACACTGTGGTTGTGGCAGGCGGGCATCGCGACGGCCGGAGACATCGTGGCGGCCGGGGCCGTGGCGATACGCATCTCGCAAATGACCGGCTGGGTCAGTTTCACACTGATGGGTCTTTACGCAAATGTCGGTGAGATTGAAAACGGTATGCATACTCTGACCAAGCGCGTTCGCGTCGAGGATGCTCCGAATGCATCGACACTTGTGGTCTCAGAGGGCGAGATTGCCTTTGACAACGTCAGCTTTGCCTATGGCCGCGATATCGGTGGTGTTGCTAATCTTAATTTCACCGCCGCACCGGGTGAAAAGTTGGGCATAGTCGGGGCCTCAGGTGCTGGGAAATCCACTTTGGTTTCACTTTTGCTAAGGCTCTATGACGGGGAACATGGCGTTATTGCCATCGACGGGCAGGATGTCTCTCGCGTGACACAAGACAGCCTGCGGCAACAGATTGGGATGGTCACGCAGGAAACCGCGATGTTCAATCGTTCGGCGCGCGAGAACATCCTCTATGGTCGTCCTGACGCGACTGAAGATGAGCTGATAGAGGCCGCGACCAAAGCCGAGGCGCATGAATTCATACTCGGTCTAGAGGATGCGCAAGGACGCAAGGGCTATGACGCGCATCTGGGCGAACGCGGCGTGAAGCTGAGCGGCGGGCAACGACAGCGGATCGCTCTGGCTCGCGCTATCCTGAAAGACGCACCGATATTGGTTCTGGACGAGGCGACGTCGGCATTGGATTCCGAGGTCGAGGCAGCGATTCAGACGGCACTGCACCGGGTGATGCAGGGCAAGACCGTGCTGGCTATTGCCCACCGCCTGTCCACGCTTAGCGAGATGGATCGGATTATTGTTCTGGACCACGGTCATATCGTTGAAAGCGGCACACATGAGGCTCTGCTGGAGCGTGGCGGGTTGTACGCCCGGTTCTGGCATCGCCAATCGGGCGGCTTCATTCAGGCCGAGGCTGCAGAATAAAGGGTTTTGTTGCGCTCAAACCCCAGTTATCAGGCCTCCATGACGCAGCAATACACAATAAACCGCCTTGGACATCAGGGCGACGGAATCGCCGATGGTCCGATCTATGCGCCACGCACTCTGCCGGGTGAAGTGGTCAGCGGTACGTTGCTGGGTCAGTTTCTGAACGATATTCGCGTCGAAACACCCTCGGATCAGCGGGTCAAGGCACCCTGCCGTCATTACAAGGCCTGCGGCGGCTGCCAGTTGCAACATGTGACCGATAATTTTGTCGCCGAGTGGAAAATTGAGGTGGTGCGCAACGCGTTGGCCGCGCAGGGGCTCGATGCCCCGATGCGGCCCATTCACACTTCGCCTGATCGATCCCGCCGTCGGGCCACCATCGCCGTGCGGCGCACCAAGAAGGGTACGCTGGCCGGGTTTCATGGTCGCGCTTCTGACACGATTACCGAAATCCCGGATTGCCATTTGCTGCACCCAACCTTGATTGCTGCCATCCCGGTGGCCGAAGCCTTGGCGTTGTTGGGTGGCAGTCGGAAAGGTGTGTTGGCCGTAACGCTGACCCTGTCCGAAGGCGGTTTGGATGTTGCGGTCAAGGGCGGCAAACCGCTGGATGGACCGTTGGAGCTGGCGCTCGCGCAAGCGACCGAGCATCACGGTCTTGCCCGGCTTAGTTGGGATGATGAAGTTATCGCCATGCGTGAGCCTCCGATCCAACGCTTTGGAACCGCTGGCGTCACCCCACCGCCCGGAGCGTTTTTACAAGCCACAAAAGACGGAGAACAGGCTCTATTACAGGCTGTTTCCGACGCTACGTCGGGGGCAAAGCGGATTGTCGATCTGTTCGCCGGATGCGGGACATTCTCGCTGCCGCTGGCACAGACTGCTGAAGTTCATGCAGTCGAAGGTGAGGCCGAGATGACGAAGGCCCTGGATCAGGGCTGGCGCAAGGCGCAAGGCCTGAAACAGGTCACGACCGAGGCCCGAGACCTGTTCCGCCGCCCGCTCATGCCCGATGAACTCAAGAAATCCGACGCCGTTGTGCTTGACCCGCCGCGTGCTGGGGCCGAGGCGCAGGTGGCCGAGTTGGCGCAGGCCATGCGCCCGGTGGTTGCTTATGTCTCGTGCAACCCGATCACCTTTGCCCGTGACGCAAAAATGCTGGTTAACGCCGGATATGCCCTTGAATGGGTACAGGTGGTTGACCAATTTCGATGGTCGTCACACACCGAACTTGCCGCTCGGTTCATTTTGAACAAATAACCCTGAGATAAGGACCGCCCGCATGGTGATCGCCCAACGACTGCTGCCCATCATCGAAGCACCGGCTTTCGGGAAATTCATCACCGGTGTGATCCTGTTCAACGCGGTACTGCTGGGGATGGAGACATCGCCTACGCTGATGGACGCAGCGGGCCCGCTGATCGTGACGCTGGACAAGCTGTGCCTTTCCATATTCGTCATCGAAATCGTCATGAAACTGATCGCCACAGGGCGCCGGTTCTTCACCAGCGGCTGGAATGTGTTTGATTTCGTGATCGTGGGCGTGGCCCTAGTTCCCAGTGCAGGGGCGCTTTCAGTTCTGCGGGCACTGCGTATCCTGCGGGTCCTGCGCGTTATCTCGGTCGCGCCGCGCCTGCGCCGAGTGGTCGAAGGCTTCATCTCAGCCTTGCCGGGCATGGCCAGCGTGTTCCTGCTGATGGCGATCCTGTTTTACATCGGCGCTGTGATCTCAACCAAACTTTTCTCGGGCACATTCCCCGATTGGTTCGGCGATCTGGGTCTGTCGGCCTATACGCTGTTCCAAATCATGACGCTGGAAAGCTGGTCCATGGGCATCGTCCGCCCTGTGATGGAGGTGTATCCCTACGCCTGGCTTTTCTTTGTTCCTTTCATCATGGTGACCACCTTTGCGGTGGTGAACTTGCTGGTCGGTCTCATCGTGAACTCGATGCAGGACGCGCACCATGCCGAGGATGAGGTCAAGACCGATGCCTATCGTGATGAGGTTCTTGAAAGGCTGGAATCGATCGAACGCCGCCTGACGGAACAGTCGAACAGCAAAAAGTGATTTAAGTTTCGCGAAAATCTGACATAATAATTGACAAAAAAGAGCATCAGGCAGTGAAAATAATGGATCGTCGAGCATTCGGAATGGGCGCAATGGCAACGCTGAGCCTTTCAGCATGTGCCTCAGCCAAACCCAGATTTCTTTCTTATCGCGGGCCCGAGGTGACCTCGATGGTCATCAACAAAGGTGCACGCAAGCTGTATTTGCTCCATAACGAGCAGATTTTGCGGGAGTACGATATAGATCTAGGATTTGCGCCCAACGGCACGAAAAACAAAAAAGGCGATGGTCGTACGCCCGAGGGTACCTATCTGATCGACCGCCGCAATCCGCGCAGCAGGTATCATCTATCGTTGGGTATATCGTATCCGAATTCGGAAGACTTGGCTAAAGCCAAGGCCGCAGGTGTTGATCCGGGCGGCGATATCTTCATTCACGGACAACCCAATCTACGATCCGAGTTCAAGCGGGCGAAGAAGACCCCGGATTGGACGGCAGGTTGTATTGCGGTCAAGAATGATGAGATCGAAGAGATCTACGCCATGGTGAATGAAGGAACCGTGATTACCCTGCGCCCCTAAGCAAGGTTCAAAGCGGTTTCCAGTCACCAAATCCAAATATTGTATAGTCGCGCTGGTATGCTTCCTTCGCCAGCGCTTCAAGCTGTGCGTCGTAAATCTGATCAAGTGCAAACGGCGCGTCCGGCTTGGCCCTGTTTGGGGTTGGCGGGGCTGTATGCCCAACTTTGTAGGCAAGGTCGGGCAAGGCGGTTTCCATCTCATCCTCGCGCAGGATCAGGTCGGGCATGGTGAAACCGGCCATGCCTTCCAGCGTCTGCGCCTGTCCGCACCATTCCCCATCCACACGGATCGGGGTTTGACCCGCCAGAATACTGCGCAGCATGCCCAGAAAGGCCGCGAACGCCTCGGAATGCTGATCGCGGGAATAATTGCTGAGATCACCCTTGGCAGGCAGCGGCACCTTGTACCGTCGGCTCAGCATATTGCGAATGCTGACATATGCGCCGGGGCCTGTGTGCAGAATACGGTCGCAGAACACAGCGTGCGCGCGCGCCAGCGGATGGCGCAGCACCGTGAATTTGCGGTGACCGGGATGATCCTGCATCCATTGACGGGTCTGTTTTTGATTGCGGCCGGTGATCAGGTCGGCTTGAGACACCCCGTCCAGATCGGCAATCCACTGCACCACTTCAGCCTCGGGGCCGCCGCGCACCGGAAGGTACATCAGCGAAGTTTGCGCAGCACCCACATAGCGCGAAACAGCCGGCCCGCGGTGCGGCTCGTAACTTGGGATATGGTGTAGCTTGAAGCGGTCACGTTGCGACAGGGCCAGCTCCATATCATCCGGATTGGTCACTTTCGACAGGGCAGGCGCCGGGTTTTGGCGTTTGAGATGCTGGTTCAGCTCCTTAAGACGTGCGCTGACGCCAAGCCACGCGGCAAGGCCGTTCAGAACGTCCAAATCTGTTAGATCGTTATAGTCGATGTAAAACGGTGTTTGCCCGGTGGTCTGCAGATGTTTGAGCACTGTTTGTTGAAATGCTTGCCGCTGGTCGAGCTGTTCGGCGAATTCTTCGGCATCGAAGGTGATCTGAGCCTCCCGCCGTTGCTTGATGTTCACTAACCGCCACTGCTTTGTTTCCAAGGCGATTTTCCACGATATGTAGCTATCCAGAGGGTTGCGCATCAGAATGATTTTGGCGCAGCGCGGATCATCCAGCGCCGGTGGCAGCGCCCGCGCATCGTGGTCGCTGAAAAAGCGAAAGCCGTTCATCTCGCCCGGCGCGTTTCGGATGGCGTCGATCAGCGCCATCGGGTCGCGTTCACGATCTTCCAGGGTAAAGCCCAGAACGCTGTCCAGTTTTGGCAGGCCGACGAAATAGGGGTTAAACGCTTCTCCGTGACACGTGACGCCATCCAGCGTGTTCAGCTGTAATTCAAGCAGGTTCGAACCTGTGCGCATATCGGCCAGAACGATGAAATAATCGAAGCGGCGGGTCATTTTGTGTTACTGCACCAAATAAGGCTTCTTGAACGATTTGGACTGTGCGCCAAACACGTCATTCACAGGGAAATCCCCCATCAGATAGGGATGCATCCCCTGGTTCTTGAGGTTTTGCAGGAACTTTCCGAACCCGGTCAGATCCACCATCGTCGGTGCCTCGGTCAGATGGGTGGGTTTGGGCGCGCCCATGTCTTCCAGAACGGTCTGCAGTTGCTCCATAGGGGATTCCACAAACTCTGCCATCGTCCATATTCGAATGCGCGTCTTTGCGCGGGCGGCATCCAGCAGCTTGAGCTGTTTGCTTTCGATCTGTTGTAGGCGGGCAGCTTCGCACCGGATATCGGCAAAATTCAGGTTCGAACGGAACAATGGAACCGCCCACGCCCCCGAGATGACCGCAATATGTGCATTCTGGTCTTGTGTCAGGAATTCATTGATTTTCTGAATATCCGTTGGCCCGAATTGAAAGCACTGACGCTCGCCTCGTGTGTTCCAGATGAGGTTCGACAGAAAGGCCGAGGGGTTATAATCGCGTAGCGTTGCGCAATCGCTGAGCGCACCGTTGATGATCGTCTCATCTTCGGCAAATTGCGCCCGTTCGGGACCGAACAGATGCCCATGCACCCGCCCGCCGATGGCGTTTGTCAGCCAAGGTTCGAAATCCTCGAACAACTCGGTAAAGCCTTGAAACACCGAATAGTGAAAGGCTGTCAAGCTGCGTTCCGTAGCCGCGCGGGGGAAGCGGCTTTGCATATAAAGACCATCCCGTCCGCGAACGCGCCGCTCGACCGCTTTGGAAAACACCCGGTCGATCTTGCCGGGGTTGGGCTCGGCCGGGGTCAGTGCGCTGTCCTGGTCGGTCAGGAAGGTCTGATACAACCGGCTAGCGCTGTGCCAGACTTTGCGCGCCACGAAACAGTCGGACCGGCGCAGCAATTGTAGGTGATCGTCGTAGAACATGTGCGGCCGACCTTGATAGTCGAACTTCGACAGAGTCAGCGATCGGCTTTCGATATGGGTGGAATAGAGCCGTGCCAGTGTCTGAAAATAGCTTTCATCGGGAATCCAGACCTGGCGGAAATAGCGATCATATTCGGCGCGCTTAGGATCCTGAAGAATGGCCGACAAGGTTTGGCGGGTCAGACACCACCACTGGCTGCCCATATGGGGCACCAGACCGTCTGGAATTCTGCGGCGCAGACCGAGGGCGCGTTGCAATCGCACGTAATTGTCAAACAGTTTTCGTTGCCTGCGCCATGAGAAGGGGAACCTCAGGGTGAAACGTTCCAGATCCAACCCGCCAATCGTCCAGCTGACGTCGCGCGTGGTTGCGCTTTCGATGAAATCGACACGGGGCCGGTCGGCCAGATAGTCGATCAGATCAGCGACCGGACGCAGCGGCAGACACGCGCCTGAAGACAGATATACATGCCGGACATCTGGAAACCTCTCCAACATCAGCGATGCGGCAGATTGTGATGCGGCGACAATACCCCAGCCGCCCCATTCACAGACATGGCGTTTTGAAAACAGGATCAGTGGTTCATCCGAACAAGCGGCGACAAAATCGGAATAAGCCGGATCGCCGACTTTCTGATCTACATGAATGACCACAGGACAGCCCGAGGCGGCCCAATGGCGTGCCACCTGCTCAACCCGATCCAGCGCGGTGTGCACCAGCATTACGATGCCCAAGCTGCTCATGCCCAGTTCCCCTTGGACATCAGGCCGAGGATCTCAATCTGTCGCCAGTTGATGTATTTCTCGGACCATTTGTTCCAGAAAACCGGATTATCCTCTAACTGCTTGGCATAAGCCTTGTACTCGCCCGACGCAGCATAGTGCTGTCCGCGCAGCAACTCTTCTTTAGCTTTTTCCCCAAGCGTATTGATCAGCTTTGCATGCAGCAGCGCTCCGCTGGTTTTTTCACCGCCCTGCTCTTCATAGACCTGATTGAGCCCGCGCGGCAGCAAGGCGTGGGTTGAGCTGACATAGGCGTAGCGCCGGTGCCATTTCACAAGAGGTATCTTGTTCAGGGCCGGAGCCTTCAGGGGATTGTTCTGAAAGAAAACCCGTGCGCGTGCACCGCCTTGAATCCACAGATTCCCATAGGTCGGGTTGCGGGTAATCATGAAGTTGCCTGAATCGAACCAAGGCGCGACTTCAAAAGGGTTCTGGCCCTCATGATAGGGCGCATCCATGATTCCGGTTTCGGGATACATGTCGATCAGCATGGTGCCGAAACTGCGCACACCAGTATCGTCCAGCCAGTCGGTCAGGGCGCGGATCGGGCGGGTATCGCAAAAAGGATAGATAAAGAATTCATCCGGATCGACCGTCAGAACCCAGTGCTTATGCGCATAGCGGCGCAGCAGGTAGTTGGACCAATCCAGACCAAAGGTCGCATTCTTGTAACCTACATCCGTCCACCACAGCGAAACGTCCGGCTGGCTGCTCAGGTATTCGTGGGTGCCGTCATCGCTGTTGTTGTCCACGCACAGGAAGTGATTGATGCCAAGCTTTCGATAGTAGTCTAAGAAATAGGGAAGGCGGATCTTTTCGTTCCGCATTACGCTCATCAACAAGATGTCGTTTTCTTTGATCTTGTTGGTGTTATCTTGCACCGCTTTCAGATCCCGACGCCGACGTAGGCAACGCAGCAGGCGGCGCTTGCGCCGCAATCTCATGCGATAGGAATCCAAAAGGCTCACGCGGCTGCCCAACCTTTTTTGATACGCGCGTCTGCCCGGGGCCGCCTGAGGCCTGAGTGGTGCCGGACATTAACGTTTTATGACATCTCTGCACCTTGTGAGGCAACGGGTTTAAATCCGGTTTACTTCCCCCCTGTGGCAGGAAATCCGCCCGCGTTCATGAGCCCAAGGTCTTGTAACTGTTGCCAATCACCTAGTTTGACCGAGTCAGAAGTCCAAAGATCAGGCCCGCTGATGATCCCGTCATAATAGGCGGCGAACCGATCGGGGTCGTGAAAATGTTGCCGCCTCTGTTTTTCGATCCGCGATTTGTCGACAACCTCAGGCAGGAATTTCGTATGGAGCAACACGCCCGAGGCGGTCTGCCCACCCGGACCGTCATATTCAAAATTCAAGAACCGGGGCAGCGCGGAATGGCACGAATTCACATAGGCCGTATGTCGTGACCACCGGGTCAGAGGGATCTTGTTCAGCGTCGGTGATTTTTGGGGCTGATCTGCAAAAAACACCCGCTCGCGTACGCCTCCCTGAACCCAAAGGTTGCCCATCGGCCTTTGGCGCTGGGCACGATAGGGGCCGGGGTCAAACCAGTTCAGGCAATCGGTTGGATCGGAATGCGGATCATAACTTTGCTTGCCCAACCGACCTTTGGGATAGAGGTCCAGCATCATCGCCCCAAACGTGGTTTGACCGCGCGCGTCCAGCCATGCAGCTAAATCGCGCATCGTATGGGTGTTGTGATGGGCGTAGATCAGCAACTCATCGGCGTCGACCATCAACGTCCAGTGGTCGTGCCCAAATTTCCACTGCAGCCAAGTCAGCCAATCCAACCCGAACCGAGACGCGCGATAGCTTGCCGTAGTCCGCCACAGCGACACATCCGGCTGTTTAAGCAAATACGGGACGGAGCCGTCATCGCTGCCATTATCCACCATCAGAAAATGATCAATGCCCAGCGTGCGATAATGGTGAAAGAACCACGGCAGGCGGGTGATCTCATTCCGCAGCGTGGTAAAGGCCAGAATGGCGCCGGGTGTGATCTTTTGCGTGTTGTCAGTCAACGACTTCAGTTGATGGCGGCTGCGAAAGGATCGCCACAACAGCCGCTTGCGTTTCAGGCGCAGCTTGTAGCGCTGCACCCAGCTTAGCGGCTGATCCTCAAGCCTCACTTGGTGTAGCCGCCATTCTGATGCCAACGCCAGGCATCCGTGATCATCGTCTCTAACGTTGATCTTTTTGGTGTCCAGCCCAGCTCTTCCTTGGCTCGGACCGAGCCTGAAACTAGACGCGTACAATCCCCGGCCCGGCGCGGGCCGATGCTATACGGCACGGCACGGTTGGTGACGGCTTTGGAATGCTCGATGACTTCCATCACCGAAAACCCCGACCCGGTGCCCAGATTGAACACGCGGCTTTCTTTGCCCTGTTCTAGCCACTTTAGCCCCAGTACATGTGCATCGACCAGATCACAGACGTGTACATAATCGCGGATGCAGGTGCCGTCGGGTGTGTCGTAATCGGTGCCGAATACAGTCAATCCACCCCGCTTGCCATCGATGGCGTCCAGCATCAGCGGCACCAGATGGGTTTCTGGTTGGTGAAACTCTCCAACTTCGGCATCCGGGTCGGCCCCGGCCACGTTGAAATAGCGGAAGATCACGTGCTTCAGGCCATATGCGGCTTGGAAATCACGTAAGATGTCCTCGATCGCTCGTTTCGAAGCACCATAGGCATTCAATGGCTGCTGCTGAGTGCTCTCGTCCAGCACAACGTTGTCATGTTCGCCATAGGTGGCGCAGGTCGACGAGAACACAAAGTTCAAACATCCCGCATCCACAGCCGCTTGTATCAGTGTCAGCGAACCGGTGACATTGTTCGACCAATACGTTCCGGGCTCAGCCATCGCTTCGCCGACCTGACTGAGGGCGGCGAAATGTATCACGGCGGCGGGTTGGTATTTGGCGAACACTTCGTCCAGCCGGGCGCGGTCCAGCAGGTCGCCCTGCTCGAAAGGGCCGAATTTCACCGCGTCCTGCCATCCGGTGACAAGATTGTCATAGGTTACGGGCGTATACCCCGCACTTGCCAGTGCCTTGCAGGCATGAGAGCCGATATAACCTGCACCACCTGTAACCAGAATATTTGTCATTCAAGCCCCATAGCGGCCATCATTTCTTCGATCTTGGCCACGTCCTGCGGGTTGTTCAGCTCCCAGAACTGACGACCTTTGGCTTCAACTTCGACACACAGAACCTTGCGGCCGTTTTCCATGAAGCGCAGCTGTTCCAACCCTTCCAGTGTCTCCAGCGGACCGCTAGTCCAGCCCGGATAAGCAGTCAGAGCGTCAGGCCGATAGGCGTAAACTCCGACGTGGTGGAATACCGGTGTCGGGTCACTGCTGGCATAGGTCTCGGCTGTGAAAGGGATCACTTCTTTCGAGAAGTAAAGCGCGCTGTGGTCATTGCCGAACACCGCTGTAGTGCCCCCGACCCGGCCTTGCTTGCGATCGTTCAGTAATCCGTTCAGTGCGTCCCCGTCACAGCGCAGCACGGGGGTGGCCACACCCGCATCTGGCGCGTTGCGCAGACCCGAGATCAGGTCTTCAACAAACCAATGCGGGGTCAAAGGCGCATCCCCTTGCAGGTTGACGACGATGTCATAACCGCCACCCAGAGCCGAGTGCGCCTCGGCGCAGCGTTCGGTACCGTTGCGGCAGGTGTCTGAAGTCATCACCACCTCGGCACCAAATCCCTCTGAGACTTCGCGGATACGGTCATCGTCGGTTGCCACAACCACGCGATCTACGCCTGACACGGAAATCGCGGCGCGCCAGGATCGTTCGATCAGAGTCATGCTGGTTCCGTTTGCCCCGGTCAGCGGAACCAGAGGTTTGCCTGGATAGCGGGTCGAAGCGTAGCGCGCGGGAATGGCAATCAATACTGACATCAGGCTTCCTTCAGCTCAACGCCCGGAGCATAGGCGATGAAAAATGGATTGGCATAGCCGTCTTTGCCATAGGTCAGCGGCGAATGGTCGTCAAAGCGCACCACATGTCCGCCCGCACCGGCCAGAACCGCGTGGCCCGCAGCGGTGTCCCACTCCATGGTGCGGCCAACACGGGGGTAGAGGTCGGCCTCTCCCGTCGCCACCAGACAGAACTTCAGCGACGACCCGGCACTTTTGCTGTCGCGCACCTGATATTTGTTGATGTAATCCTCGGTCGCCTGATCCCGATGCGACTTGGATGCAACGATCATCAGCGCCGAATTGTTTGGTTTAGAGACTGATATTGGCGTCAACACACCCGGCTGATCTTTGTCCAGTGCGCCGGTTTCCTCGACAGCTTGCCCATCGGCTTGCGTATAGAACATCCGCCCCCGCGCCGGTGCGTAGACCACGCCACGCGTCGGTACGCCGTTTTCGACCAAAGCGATATTTACGGTAAAATCGCCGCGCCGATTTATGAATTCCTTGGTGCCGTCAAGTGGATCAACAATCAGAAAGGTCTCGCCCTTTTCGGAATGCGAAGCCGCCTGTTCCTCGGTCACCAGCAGGATATCTGGAAAAGCCTCGCGCAATCCGGCCGAGATCAAAGCATCCGCCGCCTCGTCCGCCTCGGTTACCGGGCTTGAGTCTGACTTGACCTTGACGTCGAAATCATCTGCTTCATAGATCTGCATGATCTTGTCGCCTGCCTGCAAGGCCAGCCGCCGGATGACGGGAATAAGCGCGTCATAAGTCACAAAAAAGCTCCGTTCCTGTGGTTTGTTGATCAGGGCATCTCACGGACTTATGATGCGATGGATACGGAACAGCAAGAATTTCGTGCCAATTTGCGGCTGACACAGCAGGAAAGAGTATTCGAGTGTTTCACTACAAGCGAAATCAGTCGTTGCTGGGCGGGGTTTTCACCACCGCCGAGCTTATATTCCATGCGGTGGTCCGCAATATCCGCTCGCAGCATTCAAATGCGGTGATCGCAATCCTGATAAACATTGTTCAGGTCGTTCTTCTGGTGACGGCGTTTTATATACTTATGACGCTAATTGGTCGAATGACCGGCATGGCCAAAATCCGGGGCGAGATGGTTTTGTTCCTGCTCTCCGGAGTTTTTCTGTTCCTGACGCATATCAAGTCTGTCGCTGCTATCGCCGGGGTTGGATCCGGCAACAATCCGATGACACTGCATTCGCCGATGACCATGATGGTGATGTTGTCAGCATCTGCCTTCGGTATTCTGTACACGCAGCTTGTCTCGATCCTGGTCATCCTGTTCGTCTACAGCGTAGCCGTCTCGCCCCTTGTAATTCAGGAGCCCGGCGGTGCTTTTGGGATGCTTTTGCTGGCATGGTTTGTAGGATGCTCGGTCGGTCTTGTGTTTCTGGCGCTAAAGCCCTGGTTTCCAAATACAGTAAGCATCCTGACAAGTATGTACCGTCGTCTGAACATGATATTTTCTGGCAAGATGTTCGTCGGCAACGCATTGGGTGGGTTCATGCTGACTATGTTTGCGTGGAACCCGCTGTTTCACATCATAGATCAATGCCGTGGTTTTGTGTTCCGAAACTACTTTCCCCGCAACTCCAGTTGGGAATACGCGCTTTGGGTCGGGATAATCCTGACGATGATCGGCCTGCTGGGCGAGTTCTATACCCGTAAGCAGGTCTCGAAAAGCTGGGATGCGCGACGCTGATCTTGGCGGTGCACACTTTATCCTGAAAAGCTGATCCCGAATTTGGATTGTGTTTCACGTTGCGACTCTCAAAGTCAGGTTGATGCGTCCGCCCTTTGGCAAAAGTTTGGATGATCCAAACCGGATGCGATCAACCCCGTGATAGGTCAAGCGTGCCGGGCCGCCCATGATCACCACATCGCCCGAGCTCAGCCAGATCGACTCGGTCTTGCCGCCCCGCGTGGTGTTACCGATACGGAACAGCGCGTCATCGCCCAATGAAATCGACAGCACGGGCCACGAAAAATCGGCCTCATCCTTGTCCTGATGCAGGCCCATCTTGGTGCCTTCACCGTAATAGTTGATCAGACAGCAATCGGGCTGGCGATCTGCGCAGGTCAGGTCCTGCCAGATGGTCAAAATCTCATCTGGAATCGCGGGCCATGTCATGCCTTTTGGGTGCGTGTCCTGATACCGATAGCCCGCCCGGTCAGTGACCCATCCCAGTGCCCCGGCCGAGGTCATCCGCACTGACATTTCCTTGCCCGAAGGTGTCACGGGCCGATAAAGCGGTGCCACTTTCAGAATCGGCCTAAGCAGGTCAACTAGATGCGACTGCGCCGCCGCATCCAAATAGCCTTTCCGAATATCAAATCCGCGCAATAACAGCCGCGCCATTCCAGAATCCCCAAACCTTGCCAAAACCTTGCCAAAAAAGGCCACAGATTCCCGAAAACCTGCGTTTCTGAACGCTTGCAGGCCCCTGTTCTCGCCCTTATATACGCCTCGACGCGCGATGGTGTAGTGCTGTCGCGCACATCAATCGGGGGCAGGATGCCGCAACGGGTCCAACCCTCGGGACATCGCCTTGAATGGAAAGGGATTGAAAATATGGGAAAAGTAATCGGGATTGACCTCGGTACCACCAACTCGTGTGTGGCCATCATGGACGGCTCGCAGCCGAAGGTCATCGAAAACGCCGAAGGGGCGCGGACCACGCCCTCGATCGTCGCTTTTACAGAAGATGAGCGTCTGGTCGGTCAGCCTGCAAAACGTCAGGCGGTCACCAACCCCGACAACACGATCTTTGGCGTCAAGCGTCTGATCGGTCGTCGTGTGGATGATGCAGAAGTCGAAAAAGACAAGAAAATGGTGCCCTACGCCATCGTTGATGGCGGCAATGGCGACGCGTGGGTTGAAGCCCGCGGTGAAAAGTACTCCCCAAGCCAGATCTCGGCCTTCACTCTGGGCAAGATGAAGGAAACCGCAGAAAGCTATCTGGGTGAGGAAGTCACGCAGGCGGTTATTACCGTTCCGGCATACTTCAACGACGCTCAGCGTCAGGCCACCAAAGACGCCGGTAAAATTGCCGGTCTGGAAGTGCTGCGGATCATCAACGAGCCGACAGCAGCTGCGCTGGCCTATGGTCTGGACAAAGAAGAAACCCAAACCATCGCGGTTTATGACCTTGGTGGTGGTACTTTCGACGTAACCATTCTGGAAATCGACGACGGCCTGTTCGAGGTGAAGTCGACCAACGGTGACACCTTCCTGGGTGGTGAAGACTTTGACATGCGCATCGTCAACTACCTGGCGGATGAGTTCAAAAAGGAACACGGTGTCGACCTGTCTGCCGACAAGATGGCCCTGCAGCGTCTGAAAGAAGCTGCTGAAAAAGCCAAGATCGAGCTGTCCTCGACCTCGCAGACCGAGATTAACCAGCCGTTCATCTCGATGGGTTCGAACGGTCAGCCGCTGCACATGGTCATGAAACTGACCCGTGCCAAGCTGGAATCGCTGGTTGGCGACCTGATCAAGAAGTCGATGAAGCCTTGCCAGGCTGCCCTGAAAGACGCGGGCCTGTCGGCTGGCGACGTGGATGAGGTTGTTCTGGTCGGTGGTATGACCCGGATGCCGAAAGTGATCGAAGAGGTCACCAAGTTCTTCGGTAAGGAGCCGCACAAGGGTGTGAACCCGGACGAAGTTGTTGCTATGGGCGCCGCCATTCAGGCCGGTGTTCTGCAGGGCGACGTCAAAGACGTGGTTCTGCTGGACGTGACCCCGCTCAGCTTGGGCATCGAGACGCTGGGTGGCGTATTCACCCGACTGATCGACCGCAACACGACCATTCCGACGAAAAAGTCCCAGGTCTTCTCGACCGCCGAGGACAACCAGAACGCCGTGACCATCCGCTGTTTCCAGGGTGAGCGCGAAATGGCTGCGGACAACAAGATCCTCGGTCAGTTCAATCTGGAAGAGATCCCGCCCGCACCGCGCGGCATGCCTCAGATCGAGGTGACTTTTGACATCGACGCCAACGGCATTGTCTCGGTTTCGGCCAAGGACAAAGGCACCGGCAAAGAGCAGAAGATCACCATTCAGGCCTCGGGCGGTCTGTCGGACGAAGATATCGACAAGATGGTCAAGGATGCCGAGGAAAACGCCGAGGCAGACAAGGCGCGCAAAGAGCTTGTCGAAGCCAAGAACCAGGCCGAAAGCCTTGTTCACGCGACCGAGAAATCGATCGAGGAACATGGCGACAAGGTCGACCCGTCGACCGTCGAAGCGATCGAACTGGCCGTTGCTGCGCTCAAGGATGAGCTGGAAACGGACAATGCCGACAAGATCAAGTCGGGCATCCAGAACGTGACCGAAGCGGCCATGAAACTGGGTGAGGCGATCTATAAGGCACAGACGGAAGAGGGCGAAGATGAGCCCGCAGCCGCAGATGCCGCGCCGGGTGACGATGACATTGTCGACGCCGAGTTTGAAGATCTGGACGACGACAAGCGTAACTAACGGGTAACCGGGCCAATTTGGGCCGGTCCGGTTGCCGGGCCGGCCCGATTACGTTGAGGCAGAAGGAAATACTGATGTCCAAACGCGACTATTACGAAGTGCTCGGCGTGTCCAAGGGCGCTTCTGCGGATGAGATCAAGAAAGGCTTTCGCTCGAAAGCCAAACAGCTGCATCCCGATCGCAACAAGGACAACCCCGATGCCGAAGCGCAGTTCAAAGAGGCCAACGAGGCTTACGATGTTCTGCGCGATGCTGAAAAGAAAGCCGCTTATGACCGCTTTGGTCACGCCGCGTTTGAAAACGGCATGGGCGGTGGCGGCGGCCGTCCCGGTGGCGGCTTCGGTCAGGGCGATTTCTCCAGCGCGTTCTCTGACGTGTTCGACGATCTGTTCGGCGACTTTATGGGTGGCCAGCGTGGGGCAGGCGGGGGCCGTCGCGCCGCACGCGGTTCAGACCTGCGCTATAACCTGCGGGTCACGCTGGAAGAGGCTTATGCAGGCCTGCAGAAAACCATAAACGTTCCTACGGCTGTGGCCTGTTCCTCTTGCGAGGGAACTGGTGCCGAAGGTGGAGTTGAACCTACTGCATGTCCGACTTGTTCCGGCATGGGCAAGGTTCGCGCGCAACAGGGCTTTTTCACGGTTGAGCGCACCTGCCCGACCTGCTCTGGTTTGGGTCAGATCATCAAGAACCCTTGTAAGTCGTGCCAAGGTGCGGGGCGCGTTGAAAAAGATCGCGCATTGTCCGTGAACATCCCTGCCGGTGTCGAGACCGGCACTCGGATTCGTCTGGCCGGTGAGGGCGAGGCCGGAATGCGTGGTGGTCCTCCCGGTGACCTCTATATTTTTGTGGAAGTTTCCGAGCACAAGCTGTTCGAACGTGACAGCGTGAACCTCTATTGCCGTGTGCCAGTCAGCATGGCCAAGGCAGCACTTGGCGGTTCGATCGAGGTTCCGACCATCGACGGTGGTCGCGGTCGTGTTCAGATTCCTGCCGGCAGCCAGTCGGGCCGCCAGATGCGCCTGCGTAGCAAAGGCATGCCCGCCCTGCGCGGCGGAGGCATCGGGGATATGTTCATCGAACTTGCCGTGGAAACTCCGGTCAATCTGACCAGTCGTCAGAAAGAACTTCTGCGTGAGTTTGACGATTTGGGTGAAGATAATCACCCGGAATCTAAAAGCTTTTTCTCTTCTGTAAAGTCCTTCTGGGATGGCATGAAGGGTTAAACGGTTAAGCAGGGGCTCTGCCCCCATCGCCCTTTGGGCGACTCCCCCGAGATATTTATGGCCAGATGAAACAGGGGATCCGTCTGTTGCCGATCCGGCGGGCAGGGATAGGGCGCGTTAACTTTTCGGAAACCGATTCTGCGTCAGAGTGGTGTTATGACCCAAGACGCCTTTGCCGAAGCCCCCATGCTGTTCGATACGGATGAAGCACCGGCGCAGCCGCTGCCCGTTGGTCGGTTACCCTCCTACATCAAAGACCATCGCAAGCGGCTGCGCGAAAGGTTCATGTCTGGCGGATCAGCAGCGATGCCTGATTATGAACTGCTGGAACTTGCTCTGTTCCGATCCATCCCGCGTCAGGATGTGAAACCGCTGGCTCGGGCACTGATGGATGCGTTTGGTGATTTCAATCGTGTGTTGACGGCACCCGAGGAACGGCTGCGTCAGATCAAAGGCGTTGGGGACACGGTGATTACCGATCTGAAAATCCTTGAGGCCTGTGCCCATCGCATGGCGCGTGCCCGGGTGATGCAACGGCATGTGATCTCGGGGTGGGATGCGCTTCTGGACTATTGTCACACCACGATGGCGCACCGCGAGATCGAACAGTTTCGTGTGTTTTATCTAGATCGCAAGAATGTGCTGATTGCGGATGAAGAGCAGGCCAAAGGCACAGTGGATCATGTGCCGGTCTATCCGCGAGAGGTCGCGAAGCGGGCGTTGGAACTCAATGCCTCGGCTCTGATCCTGGTCCACAATCATCCATCCGGTGATCCGACGCCGTCGCAGTCGGATATCGATATGACCAACCGGATTCAGGATGCGTGTTCCGCCCTTGGTCTGACTTTGCATGATCACCTGATCATCGGGAAATCGACCGAACTGAGTTTCCGCTCGCAAGGCTATTTGTAAGGGTTATCGGATCCAAACTTCGACCCGACGATTCACCTTACGGCCCCATTCGGTGTCGTCGCAGGCCATCGGCATGGCCTCGCCAAAGCCCTCGACACTGATTTCGATACTGTCGGGGAGGCTGGTTTCGACCGATGCCAGCACTGCGTTTCGGACGGTTTTGGCACGCTGCAGGGCAATACGTGAATTGGCGACCGCCGCGCCCTCGCCGTCACTAAACCCAACAAAGATCAATTGACGCGCCTCCAACGTTCCGCTTTCCAAAGCTTGCGCAAGGTTCAAGATGTTTGACCGGGACTGAGCATCGGGCCGCGAAGACCCCGGTTCGAACCGAAAGGACAAAGATAGCCGCGAAAGTGGATGGAGGGTTTCGATCATGCGCTGCAACTCTTCCAACCCGACCTCAGCTCCACCGGTGCTGATCGCATTGGCCAGCCGATCGCCTTGCAGCCCAACCTGGATTGTTTCAAGGGATTGATCGACAAATCCGGCTTGCCGGATGACCATCTGTGCGGCGCTGCTTTGGGTATAGGCCAGAAACTGTCGCGCGACTTTGGGCAATCGTCGTTGCGGCAAATAGAAAAACATGGGTGAGGTCAGCGGATAGTCTTCGGTCTTGACCGACTGCCGCGTTGCCGGCAGGGCATGTCCGCATCCACCGGTCAGAGGCAGGGCGCGTGCAGTCCCGGCTTCGGCAAGGCTGGCGATGCCGATCGCGAATGGGTCGTTCGAGACTGCGCGCACCAAATCGCTGTTGCGGGTATGGCGTATGATCTTTGTGGTCATTGGTGCGTTCGTCGGCGACAACAGCAAATTCTCGACCGCCTGATCCAGCCCGGAACCGACCTGTGGCAGGTGCAGAGAGATCGGCGCATCAGGCCCACCGAGATCGCCCCAATTTGCGACCTCGGCGGTGAAAACCTTCACCAGATCAGCAAGCGATATCTGGCGCACGGGATTGTCGGCCGACACGATTGGCACGATTGCATCCAGAGCCAAGACGCGCGACCGGCGGGTTTGCGTCAGATCTCCGAGCCCAGCGGCTTTGGTCAACTCCAGTTCGTCCGATCGAATTTCCCGCTGCGCCAACACGACATCTGCGGTGTTCTCAACCAGATCGATAAAGCCGTCAGCCGTATCCGTTGCACGAAATATGAACCTCGCCAAAGGCGCCTGCCGATCAGGGTGATTCAGAGCGTAGACCCGCAGGTCTCCGGTACCCTCGGGCTGTGACAGTGTTAACCCTTCCTCGATGGCAAAGCCCTGTGCAAGCGCGGGCAGCAGTGTCTCGGCGATCACTGATGAGCCAGAGAAACGAACTTCGGCCACAAAATCCGTCAGGTTGGGGCAGGCTGGGCCGTCGCAGGTGACCCCTGATCCATCGACCGTCAGCTCTCCGAATTGCGTATCGACACGGTAGAATTCACCGTCGTAACCAAGAAGGGTGCCGATCACTTCTACCTTGCCGTCATGCGAGGTCAAAGTGATGTCCTGCGCGAATACGCTTTGTGCCAAGGATAAGGCAAAAAGCGCGGCGAACGCCGCACGAAGAATGCTCATTGGAAACCGTAGATCTGCCTGCTGCTTATTTGGCAGCGATTGTCAGGTCTGAGAACAGATTATTCAACACCAGAAAATCGCCAGCTGCCTCACAACCGGGCATATCCAGCGACAGGTCGCGTGAGCGTAGCCGTTCCGCGCGCCATTCCAATGATTGCACGCTTAGGGGCTTGCCGCAATTTGCTTCAGTGACCTCAGTTTCAACCGACAGAGTGATACTTCCGGCCTCGGTTGCGGTCTCAATGGGGTATGAATAAACCTCGATGTTGCGCGCGACGTCCGAACCGCCCTGACCCAGATGGATCACCGAGCCCGCGCCGCCGGTCTGGGACCCGGACCACACGTGGCCTTCTTCCCCGTAACCTGCGCCGAATTCCAGCGCATGAAGCTGCAGATCGGTTTCGCCCTGCCACTGCAAGGCAACCCGGTTGAAGCTGTTGATCTCGGGCACATGCGTCGTCGCAACGGTGCCTTTCTCATCCGGCAGCGAGATCAGGAAAATAGCGTATTCCGACAGCGCCGGGATGGTCAGGTTCAAGCCGCCAAGCGCATCGGTCTCGGTGCTGAAAACCAGCCCGTTGTGATGAACCTCAATGGTCTCATTGGCGTGGCAGGGGGCCTTGACCCGCAGCCGTACGTTGGCGCCGGGCACAGCCATGGCGCGCGCGCTCATATCGCAATTCGAAGGCAAACGGCTGGTTTCTGGCGCTGAGCGTATGGATTGAGATAGATCCTTGGGACGCGATTCTGTCGGGGAAGAAGAGGTCAGGACAACGCTTTCCAGTCCGGTCAGGTCCGAGTCCTGTTCCGAGATCGAAGCGACGCGTTCACCGCTCGGCTCAGCATTGGGTTGCTGCGCCGATCCGCTTTGCATCAAATATCCAATGGCCAGAGCGCAGGCAACGGTTCCGCCCGTGGTCACGTAGTTCTTAATGACAAACAAGACACCCTCCCCAGTTGAAGGAGCGAGTCGCAATTTGCTTCCCAATCAAGGCCAATATGTGGCCGTGAGGCGGACTCATTGTGGTGGAAAGCAGGTGACGTTAAGTCAACCTGCCGTGGCAATGTTTGAATTTTTTCCCCGAGCCACAGGGGCAAGGATCATTGCGTGACGGGTTACCCCAAGTCGAAGGATCATCCTCGACAAAACCCGGACGACTGTCACCAGACGCTTCGGCTTCGGCGATCGCCTCAGCATTCCCGGCAGCTTGATCCACAGCTTTCTGCGCCTGTGCCTGTTGCGCCGCCATCTGTGCGAGCATTTCCTTCTGTTCTTCTTCGCTCAGCGGGCGCACGCGCGACAATTGCTGAGTGACGGTTTCGCGCAAGGAATCTAGCATCCCTTCGAAAAGCTGGAAGCTTTCGTTCTTGTACTCGTTCAGCGGATCGCGCTGTGCATAGCCACGGAAACCCACGACCGAGCGCAGATGTTCCAGCGTCAAAAGATGTTCGCGCCATTTGCCATCGATAGTCTGCAGCAGAACCTGCTTTTCGATGTTTCGCATGTTTTCCGGGCCAAAGGCCACGGCCTTCTGCGCCATCATTTCATCGGCGGCCTTGATCAGACGTTCGCGGATTTGCTCGTCATCTACGCCTTCCTCGGCGGCCCAGTCCTGAACCGGCGCATCGATGGTCAGCTTGTCTTTGACCGCTTCGTGCAGACCTTCTGTATCCCATTGATCTGCATATGATTTTGGCGGCATGAATTCGTCGATCATATCGTCGATCACCTGCTCACGCATATCGGACACAACATCCGACAGATCATCCGCTGACATGATTTCACGCCGCTGGCTGAACACGACTTTCCGCTGATCGTTCATCACGTCGTCGAATTTCAGAACGTTTTTGCGCATGTCAAAATTGCGACCTTCGACCTTGGATTGCGCCCGTTCCAGCGATTTGTTCACCCAGGGGTGAATGATTGCCTCGCCCTCTTTCATACCCAGCGTGGTCAGGACCTTGTCCAGACGTTCCGAACCGAAGATGCGCATCAGGTCATCTTCCAGGCTCAGGTAGAACACGGTGCGGCCCGGGTCACCTTGGCGTCCCGAACGCCCGCGCAGCTGGTTGTCGATCCGGCGGCTTTCATGACGTTCGGACGCCATTACGTAAAGACCACCGGCCTGCAGCACCTTTTCCTTTTCTTCCGCGTGCTTGGCTTCTTCTGCCGCACGCAACTCGGCCGGGTCAGCCTCGGGGTTTTCCGCCAGCGCCTGCAGCACCTTCATCTCAACGTTACCGCCCAGCTGGATGTCAGTACCGCGACCCGCCATGTTGGTGGCGATGGTCACCGCACCCAGACGGCCGGCATCTGCCACGATCTGGGCTTCCTGTTCGTGCTGACGGGCGTTCAGAACATTGTGCTCGATACCCTCCTTAGTCAGCATCTGGCTGATCACTTCGGACTTTTCGATCGACGTGGTACCGACAAGAACCGGCTGACCTTTTTCACCGGCCTTTTTGACCTGTTCAATAATGGCACCGTATTTTTCGGCTGTCGTGCGATAGACCTGGTCGTCTTTGTCCTCACGCGCGATTGGTTTGTTGGTCGGAACCTCGACCACACCCAAACCATAGATTTCCTGAAATTCTTCCGCCTCGGTCAGCGCAGTGCCGGTCATGCCGGACAGCTTGTCATAGAGGCGGAAATAGTTCTGGAATGTCACGCTGGCCAGAGTCACATTCTCGGGCTGAATCTGTACGCCTTCCTTGGCTTCGATGGCTTGGTGCAGACCCTCCGACAAGCGGCGGCCCGGCATCATCCGACCGGTGAATTCGTCGATTAGCACCACATTGCCATCCCGAACGATATAGTCCTTGTCACGTTGGAACAGTTTATGCGCGCGCAGGCCCTGATTGACGTGATGCACTACAGTGGTGCTTTCGGGGTCGTACAGCGAATGCCCCTCGGGCAGCAGACCCGCTGAAAGCAGTTGCTGCTCCAAAAACTCGTTGCCTTCATCGGTGAACGTCACGCTGCGGCTTTTTTCATCGAGCGAGTAATGATCGTCCTGCAGCGTCGGGATCACGGTATCGATGGCAGTATAAAGGTCCGATCGGTCTTGTGCCGGCCCCGAGATGATCAGCGGCGTCCGCGCCTCATCAATCAGGATCGAGTCGACTTCGTCGACGATCGCGAAATTGTGGTGCTTCTGATAGACCTGTTCCAGATCGGCCTTCATGTTGTCGCGCAGATAGTCAAAACCCAACTCATTATTTGTGGCATAGGTGATGTCACACTTGTACGCCGCCATCTTCTCGGCATCCGGTTGGCCCGACCAGATCACACCGGTCGTCATGCCAACGGACGCAAACACCTTGCCCATCCATTCCGAGTCGCGCTTGGCCAGGTATTCGTTCACCGTGACCACATGTACGCCCTTGCCGGTCAGTGCATTCAGATAGGCGGGGAAGGTGGCGACCAGGGTTTTGCCTTCACCCGTTTTCATTTCCGAGATATTGCCCTGGTGCAGGAACAAACCACCCATCAACTGCACGTCAAAGGCCCGAAGACCTAGGGCGCGCTTGGCCCCTTCGCGGACATTGGCAAATGCTTCCGGCAGCAAGTCATCCAGCTTTTCACCGTCCAGCGCTCGTTTGCGCAGCTCAGCGGTTTTCTCGATCAGGCCATCGTCGGTCAGGATCTCGAACTCCGGCTCCAGCGCATTGATCTTTTCGACCAGCGGGCGGGCCGCCTTGATCTTGCGGTCGTTCGGTGTTCCGAACACCTTTTTGGCGAGCGTTCCGAGTCCCAGCATGTTCACTCCAGCGGATCTGTTTTTTTCTTGGTTGCGACAGGCTTGCCCACCTTGCGCGCAGCCCCTAGATACGGGGGGTGAAAGGCGGCCCTGTCCAAGGCTTCAAAGCGATGTAAGGGGCAGGTTCCACAGTGTCAACGCTGCGCCCTGTCGCGGCAAAGAAATAGGATAATTCCATGCCCAAAGGCCTCACTTTTCTGCCATCGCTTGCGCTTGCTGCCGTGATGGCGTTGCCGCTGGCCGCCCAGGACGCACCGGATGCCAACACCGTGGTTGCCCGCGTGAACGGCGACGAGATCACATTGGGTCACGTCATCGCCACCGCCTCGGCGCTGCCGGCGCAGTATCAGCAGCTTGAAGATGAGGTGCTATATGATTTCATCCTCGAGCAACTTGTCCAGCAGCACCTTCTGAGCCTTGAACAGGAAGAGCTGAATACACTCAACGCCCTTCGACTGGAAAACGAAACCCGGTCCCTGCGCGCCGTGCAAACCGTCGAAGCGCTGACAGCCGCCAGTGTCACCGATGAGGCCATACAGGCCGCCTATGACACGCAATTCGCCGAGTTTCAGGGCGAAGACGAGTTCAATGCCAGCCACATTCTGGTCGAATCCGAGGACGAAGCCAAAGCTGTCAAAGCCCAACTGGAAGAAGGTGCAGATTTCGCTGAGCTAGCGAAAGAAAAATCCACAGGACCCTCTGGCCCCAATGGCGGTGCGCTGGGCTGGTTCGGCAAAGGCCAGATGGTGCCCGAGTTTGAAGGTGCCGTGCTTGGCCTTGAAAAGGGTCAGGTCTCGGATCCGGTGCAAACCCAGTTCGGTTGGCACGTGGTCACGCTGAACGACAAGCGCAAGACCGAGGCCCCCGAATTGGCGGTCGTGCGCGATGAATTGGCTCAGACCATTCGGCAAGAAGCAATTCAGGCCAAGATTGACGAGTTGACGCAGCAAGCGCAGATCGAGCGTCCCGCGCTCGAGGGCGCCGGCCCCGAGGTCATGCGCCAGCTGGAGCTGCTGCAGGAGTAACCCCGTGGCCACGATAACCAAGGTTTCACCGCTGGCCCCGGCGGCCTTCCCCGAATTGCCCGCGATCGACGGTGTGCGCTTCGCCACTGTCGAGGCTGGTGTCCGATATCAAGGCCGCACCGATGTGATGCTGGCCGTTCTTGATCCGGGCACTTCGGTGGCGGGGGTGTTCACCCGCTCGGCCACCCGTGCGGCCCCCGTTCTGGATTGTCAGGACAAGATCGGCGGGCCCGGCGACGGGCCTGCAGCGATCCTTGTGAATTCGGGCAACGCCAATGCGTTTACCGGCCATTACGGGCAGACCTCAGTGGCCGAGGTGACACAAGCCGTTTCCAAAGCTACCGGAGTCGCGGTAGATCGGGTTTTTACCTCGTCGACCGGTGTCATCGGCGAGCAGCTGCCCCATGACCGCATCGTTGCACAGCTTGAGGCGTTGAAGGCGGGCCTCAGCCGTCACGCGATCGAGGACGCGGCGCGCGCGATCATGACCACCGACACCTTCCCGAAGGGGTCGTCGGCGCAGGTCGATATTGGCGGCCAAACAGTCTCTATTGCGGGGATAGCGAAGGGTTCCGGCATGATCGCGCCCGATATGGCGACGATGCTGGTTTATATCTTCACCGACGCTCAGATCGAGCAGACAGCGCTGCAGGCGATGCTGGGCGCGCAGACCGACCGGACCTTCAACTGCATCACTGTGGATAGCGATACCTCGACATCCGACAGCCTCTTGCTTTGCGCCACCGGGGCATCGGGCGTCGATGCCACCGGCAATGCCGCTTTCGCGCAAGCGCTGGAAACAGTGATGTTGGACCTTGCGCAGCAAGTGGTCCGCGACGGCGAAGGGGCCACGAAATTCGTCGAAATTCGTGTGACCGGCGCCGCCACGGATGCTGATGCCAAAACCCACGGGCTGGCTATCGCCAACTCCCCGCTGGTCAAAACCGCCATCGCGGGCGAGGACCCGAATTGGGGCCGCATCGTCATGGCCATCGGCAAATCCGGTGCTGCTGCAGACCGCGACCTTTTGAGCATATCGTTCGGAGACATCCTTGTGGCTGAAAAAGGCTGGGTCAGCCCCGACTACCGCGAGGAAGACGCTGCGGCCTATATGAAAGGTCAGGATTTGGTGATCGCAGTCGATCTGGGACTGGGTCAGGGCGCTTCCACCGTCTGGACCTGCGATCTGACCCACGGATATATCGAGATCAACGCGGATTATCGCTCGTGAAGACAGTATTGGTGTCTGCTGTCGCTCTGATCGACATCGAGGGCCGCGTCCTACTGGCCCAACGCCCCGAAGGCAAATCCATGGCCGGTCTCTGGGAATTCCCCGGCGGCAAGATCGAACCCGGAGAAACCCCCGAGGCCGCCCTGATCCGCGAATTGCACGAGGAACTGGGCATCGACACCTGGGCCTCATGCCTCGCGCCGCTGACCTTTGCCAGCCACAGCTATGACGATTTCCACCTGCTGATGCCGCTGTTTGCCTGCCGCAAATGGGAGGGGATACCGCAATCGAAAGAAGGACAGGCGCTGAAATGGGTGCGGGCGAATGATCTGAGGAACTACCCGATGCCTGCGGCAGATGTGCCGTTGATCCCGATTTTGCGGGATTGGCTATAAGCCCTTAAAAAGACTCTAATCTGACTCAACTGGCAAAACGACAAAGCTTGGCAAATCACTGTGGTGCATGTCATTGCTGAACATATCGTTACGAAGGCAACCGACGTATTCTGCTTGAGGTTCCCTTTGTTCGATCCGGACTGGCCCGCCCTCACGCGTAGCAATTCCCGCATGCACCGCGGCCATACAAATGTTGCTCCACCAAGCGTACACTTCGCATCCTTGTACATTGAACGGCCGTATCCGTTGCGCCTCTTTTGTGCACATGCACTCAATGGGTAAGTCAAGTTCACCAATATGGCCGGGGCAATCCTTTAGCTCATCGGCTGAAATCGGTCCACTCCCGCTACCAGCGATCACAAAAACCGCGATGGCCACAAATATGATCTGCTGAGCTCTATGCATTATCAATTCTATCACGAACTCACGCGTTGCCCAAAAAAATGCGGCGGTTGTATTCGCTTTTGGCAGCGCTGGTTTATCCAGTTCAACGATTTTTACATCTTGTACAACTCGGAACTTCATTCCTCAGCCCCTGTTACAATTCGTAAGAATTGAGAAAACATCAGGCAAAACTTGACGCTGATCGTTACGACGTCCCTTATCGGGGCATTGGCGTTCGGGCACCATCCCGAACCCGCCATTTTCGGCCCGGGGAGGGGTCGGATGGGGAGGAGAGAAAGATTGGCTCAGACGCAGTCGGGCGCTGAAGGGATGGACTCTCTTCCGGCGCTATTACACCGCAATGTGACCCAGTTCGGGGATGCCCCGGCCTATCGGGAAAAGGAATTCGGGATCTGGCAATGCTGGACCTGGGCGGAAGCCGCCAAAGAAATCCGTGCCATCGCGCTTGGGTTTCTAGAACTTGGCGTTGAAAAGGGTGACCATATTGCTGTGATTGGTCGGAACCGTCCCGCCCATTACTGGTCGATGGTTGCCGCTCAGATGGTAGGCGCGGTGCCGGTGCCTCTGTATCAGGATTCGGTCGCCGAAGAGATGGCCTATGTGCTGGAGCATTGCGGCGCGAAATATGTCGTCTGCGGTGATCAGGAGCAGGTCGACAAAGTCATCGAGATTCAGGAAAACCTGCATCAAGTCAAACACATACTCTATACCGACAAGCGCGGGATGCGGAAGTATGACCACTCGCAGATGAACGCGCTTGAGGACATCATGGCCGAGGGCAGTGCGGGGCACGCGCGGTTTGATGCGGAACTGGACAAGCGCATTGCGGCGATCACTTACGATGATACCTGCGTGATGCTTTATACCTCGGGCACCACGGGCAAGCCCAAGGGCGTGGTGCTGTCGAACCGCAATGTTATCGAAAGCGCTAAGAACTCGGCGGAATTCGATCATCTGACCCGGAACGAAGACATCCTGTCTTACCTGCCGATGGCTTGGGTTGGCGATTTCATATTCTCGATTGGTCAGGCTTATTGGTGCGGCTTCTGCGTGAACTGCCCCGAAAGCGCCGACACGATGATGACCGACCTGCGCGAGATCGGGCCGACCTATTTCTTTGCCCCGCCGCGGGTGTTCGAAACCCAGCTGACCAACGTGATGATCCGGATGGAGGATGCGGGCAAGCTGAAGCAGCGCATGTTCCATTATTTCATGGCCCATGCCAAGAAGGTGGGTGGCCTGTTGCTGGACGGCAAGCCGGTGGGCTTTGGCGACAAGCTGAAATACATGCTGGGCAATTTGCTGGTCTATGGCCCGCTGAAAGATACGCTTGGCTATGGCCGGTTCCGTGTGGGCTATACGGCGGGTGAAGCGATCGGGCCGGAAATCTTTGATTTCTACCGCTCTTTGGGCATCAACCTGAAGCAGCTTTACGGTCAGACCGAAGCGACCGTGTTCATCACCGTGCAGCCGGATGGCGAGGTTCGGGCGGATACGGTTGGTGTTCCGGCGCCGGATGTCGAGCTGAAGATCGATGATAAGGGCGAGATTCATTACCGCTCACCCGGCGTGTTCGTCGAGTATTACAACAACCCGGATTCGACGGCTTCGACCAAGGATGCCGAAGGTTGGGTGGCGACGGGGGATGCCGGGTTCATCGAGGAGAATTCAGGCCATCTGCGGATCATTGATCGTGCCAAAGACGTGGGCAAGATGGCTGATGGTTCGATGTTTGCGCCGAAATATGTCGAGAACAAGCTGAAATTCTATCCCGATATTCTTGAAGTCGTGCTGTTCGGGAATGGCAAGGATCGATGCGTCGCTTTCATCAATATCGACCTGACGGCGGTCGGAAACTGGGCGGAACGCAACAACGTGGCCTACGCGTCCTATCAGGAACTTGCGGGACATCCTCGTGTGTTAGAGACGATTCGGAGCCACGTTGAAGAGGTAAACAAGTCGGTCGCGGCGGATGAAATGCTATCGGGCTGTCAGGTGCATCGCTTTGTGGTTCTGCACAAGGAACTGGATGCCGATGATGGCGAGATGACTCGGACCCGCAAGGTGCGGCGTGGGTTTGTCGAGGACAAATTCAGCGACATTATTGCGGCGTTGTACGACGGGTCGTCGAGCGTTTCGACCACGACTGAAGTGACCTATGAAGATGGTCGTAAGGGATCGATTTCTGCGACGTTGGAAATTGTCGATGCGCCAGTGGTTCCGGTCGCGCAGCACAAGGTGGCGGCGGAATGAGTGGGCTGACGCGCGCCGCTCGACCTGCGGTCATCGCCCCGCCCGCCGTCCCGTTTTTGTGTCAGGGAGGTTCTGATGCTGGATAACTCCGAAGGATATGTCACCGAAGACGGCCGCAAGATCGGCGGTGTGGTGATGGAGATGAAGAACATCACCCTGCGCTTTGGCGGCGTGGTGGCTATCAAGGATATCTCGTTCGACATCCGTGAGGGTGAGATCCGTGCGATCATCGGGCCAAACGGGGCGGGTAAGTCCTCGATGTTGAACGTGATCTCGGGCTTTTATGTCCCGCAAGAAGGTGAGGTTTGGTTTCACGGCTCCAAGCGCCCTCCGATGCGGCCGTTTGAGGTGGCGCAGCAGGGGATCGCGCGGACGTTTCAAAACATCGCACTGTTCGAAGGCATGAGCGTGTTGGATAACGTGATGACCGGGCGTTTGGGTTTTATGAAGACCAATATTCTTCAGCAAGCGCTGTGGAAGGGCAAGGCCGAGGCAGAAGAGACCGAGAACCGCGAGGCGGTCGAGAAGATCATTGATTTCCTTGAGATTCAGCACATCCGCAAAACGCCGGTGTCCCGCCTGCCTTACGGGTTGAAGAAACGCGTCGAACTGGCGCGCGCGCTGGCGGCGGAACCGAAACTGCTGCTGCTGGATGAGCCGATGGCCGGGATGAACGTCGAAGAGAAAGAGGACATGAGCCGCTTTATCCTCGACGTGAATGACGAGTTTGGCACCACGATTGCGCTAATCGAGCACGATATGGGCGTGGTAATGGATCTGAGCGACCGTGTGGTTGTGATGGATTACGGCAAAAAGATTGGTGACGGCACCCCGGATGAGGTGCGCAACAACCAAGAAGTCATTGATGCCTATTTGGGGGTCAGCCATGACTGAGGTCCGGGCAGAATTGGGGAGGGGCTGGCATGCCTGAACAATTAATCTTCGCGATGGAGGTCATCCTCAACGGTCTGATGGCTGGGGTGCTGTATGCGCTGGTCGCACTGGGCTTTGTGTTGATCTACAAGGCGTCGGGGATTTTCAATTATGCCCAAGGGGTTATGGCCCTGTTTGCGGCGATGACGCTGGTCGGAATCATGAATGGGCAGGTACCTTTTGCGCATCTGATCAACGCGACTTTCGGCACGCATGTCTATAATTTTGGTTGGAATGTGCCCGCGTTGCTTGCGATTATTCTGACCATGGCCGTGATGGTGTTGCTGGCCTGGTGCGTGCAACGGTTCGTCATGCGCCATCTGGTCGGACAGGAACCGATCATCCTGTTCATGGCGACCATTGGTCTGGCCTATTTCCTTGAGGGCGTCGCCGACCTGATGTGGGGGTCCGAGATCAAGACGCTGGATGTGGGTCTGCCGCAGGGTATCAACCTGTGGATTGACGAGACGACCTTTAATATCTTCGACTACGGTTTCTTCATCGACAATCTGGACATCGTGGCCACGATCATCGCAGCACTTCTGGTGGCGGCTCTGGTGGCGTTCAGCCAGTACACCAAGCAGGGTCGGGCGATGCGTGCGGTGGCGGATGACCATCAGGCGGCGCTATCGGTCGGGATTTCGCTGAACTTCATCTGGATCATGGTCTGGTCGGTCGCCGGGTTTGTGGCGCTGGTCGCGGGCATCATGTGGGGCACCAAATCGGGCGTTCAGTTCTCGCTGTCGCTGATCGCGCTGAAGGCGCTGCCGGTGCTGATGCTAGGCGGGTTCACCTCGATCCCCGGAGCCATCGTCGGTGGCCTGATCATCGGTGTGGGTGAGAAACTGTTCGAGTTCGCCATCGGCCCAATGGTTGGCGGTGCGACTGAGAACTGGTTTGCCTATGTATTGGCGCTGATATTCCTCGTGTTCCGACCTCAGGGCCTGTTCGGCGAGAAGATCATCGAGAGGGTGTAGGGCGTGACCAAGCTGATTGCCATCATCAACGTGATCGCATGGGCGGGGTTTTGGGCCTTCGGCTACATCGCCCTGACATCGAGCGATCTGACCGAGGGCCAACTTGTGATCGCTGTAATTCTGGCCTTTGCCGGGCTGGTCATGGGCATCCTGGCTTACATGAAACTGGTGCGCGCTTCCGAGGCCACCGGATATGCCAAAGGGTCCAATCAACTGGACGCCGCTGCCCGCAATCGGGCGCAGGAAGAATGGGGAAAGTAAGACATGTTCTATCGTGAGGCCGGGGATTTCAAAACCTCATATATCGCCGACAGCCAGACTTTCCCGATCAAGTTTGACCGGTATCGGTATTATGTCGTGCTGGCGGTGGCGTTCGGGATCATTCCGTTCATCATCAACGACTATTGGGCCAACGCGCTGCTGCTGCCATTCCTGATCTATGCGATTGCGGCGATCGGGCTGAACATTCTGGTGGGCTATTGCGGACAGGTGTCGCTGGGCACCGGCGGGTTCATGGCTGTGGGGGCCTATGCCTGTTACAAGTTGATGACGGCTTTTCCGGATGTCAGCATGTTCATCCATGTGATCCTTGCAGGCGGCATCACCGCGATCGTGGGTGTCCTCTTCGGCTTACCTTCTCTGCGGATCAAAGGATTCTATCTGGCGGTGGCCACGCTGGCGGCGCAGTTCTTCCTTGTGTGGCTGTTTAACCGGGTGCCGTGGTTCTACAACTACTCGGCCTCGGGACAGATCAATGCGCCGGAACGCGATGTGTTCGGTATCATTATCACTGGCCCGAATGCTCCGGCATGGGCGACTTATTTGTTCTGCCTGATCTTCTTGACCGTCTGCGCAATCATCGCGCGTAACCTGACCCGCGGCACCACTGGTCGTACCTGGATGGCAATCCGCGACATGGACATCGCGGCCGAGATCATCGGGGTGAACCCGCTCAAGGCCAAGCTGACCGCCTTTGCTGTCAGTTCGTTCTTCGTGGGCGTGGCCGGCGCGCTGTTCTTTGCGGTCTATCTGGGCGCGGTCGAGGTTGGAGAAGTGTTCGGCATTCAAAAATCGTTCCTGGTGCTGTTCATGGTGATTATCGGCGGATTAGGGTCTATTTTTGGATCCTTTGCCGGTGCCGCCTTCCTCGTGTTGCTGCCAGTCGTTTTGAAACTGCTTGGCGTCGATCTGCTGGGCTGGCCCACAGATATCGTGGCGCACCTGAACCTCGTCATCGTCGGTGCTCTGATCATCATGTTCCTGATCCTCGAACCGCACGGTCTGGCGCAGCTTTGGCGTGTGGCGAAAGAGAAACTCAGACTCTGGCCGTTCCCGCACTAAGGACCGGCCCAACGAAAAGACGGGTGTGAAACCCGAAACCCAACATCGGATCAACCAAGGGAGGAGACACCCGATGAAAAAGAAACTGGCAACCCTGGCGCTGGGCGCCGTGATGGCCGCAGGTCCGGTCATGGCCGACCTCGTATTCCCGTCGCTCAGTTACCGGACCGGGCCTTATGCGGCCGGCGGTATCCCATTTGCGGACGGATATGCCGACTACTTCACACTGCTGAACGAACGCGATGGCGGTATCGGCGGTGTTGCGGCCAACGTGATCGAATGCGAGACCGGATATAACACGGAAAAAGGCGTGGAATGTTATGAATCGACCAAGGGCGAAGGTGCTTTGGTCTATCAGCCCCTGTCCACCGGCATCACCTATCAGTTGATCCCTAAAGTGACCGCAGACGGCATTCCGCTGCACACAATGGGTTATGGCCGCACCTCGGCGGCGAACGGTAAGGTGTTCAGCAACGTGTTCAACTATCCTGCCAATTACTGGAACGGGGCGTCGGGCGCGATCAACTATCTGCTGGACGAAAACGGTGGCGACTTGAGCGGCAAGAAGATCGCGCTGGTCTATCACAACTCGGCCTATGGCAAGGAACCGATCCGTACGCTGGAAACACTGGCTGAAAAACATGGCTATGACCTGACCCTGCTGCCCGTCGACCACCCCGGTCAGGAGCAGAAGTCGCAGTGGCTGCAAATCCGCCGGGAAAAGCCCGACTATGTGATCATGTGGGGCTGGGGCGTGATGAACCAGGTCGCCGTGCAAGAAGCCGCCAATATCCGCTTCCCGATGGAGAACTTCATCGGTGTCTGGTGGTCCGGGGCCGAATTTGATGTTGAGCCTGCGGGTGATAAGGCCACCGGTTACAAAGCGCTGACCTTCACCGGTCTGGGCGACGACTATCCTGTCTATGACGACCTGAAGAAATATGTCGTCGATGCGGGCAAAGCTGCAGGCGCCGGTGATCAACTGGGTACGGTGCAGTACAACCGCGGCCTCTATGCTGCGATGCTGGCCGCAGAAGCAGTGAAAACCGCGCAAGAGATGCACGGCACTGCCGAGATCGACGCATCGATGATGCGCGATGGCATGGAGGCGCTGGAGATCACCAACGCCAAGATGGAAGCGCTGGGTATGGCCGGTTTCGGACCTGAATTCGCGGTCTCATGCGAAAACCACGGCGGCCCAGGCCTTGTCGGCGTTGTTCAGTGGGATGCAGCGGCGGGTACCTGGAACTCGATTCAGGGCTTCGAACCGACTGACGCTGAGGTCATCAACGCACTGATCGACGAAGACTCGGGCGCATATGCTGCTGAGAACAATATTTCTCAGCGCTGCGAATAAGGTGCTCTGAACCAAACGGGGCGGCGGATCGCTGCCGCCCCGAACCCCACACTCGCACAAGGACACGCGCTGATGTTGGATGCGGCACAAACCACTGACGTGCAGGCGGAAACCCTGCTTGAGGTCAACAATATCGAGGTGATCTACAACCATGTGATCCTTGTTCTGAAAGGCGTCAGCCTGACTGTGCCCAAGGGCGGCATCACAGCCCTACTGGGTGGCAATGGTGCGGGCAAGACAACCACATTGAAGGCCGTGTCGAACTTGCTGCATTCGGAACGGGGCGAGGTCACCAAAGGCTCGATTAAATATCGCGGCGAGGGCGTGCATGAAAGCGACCCGGCTGCCTTGGTGGAGAAGGGCGTCATTCAAGTCATGGAAGGCCGCCACTGTTTCGAACACCTCACAGTCGAAGAAAATCTGCTGACCGGTGCCTATACCCGTAAGGACGGGTCTGCCGCGATCCAGCAGGACCTGGAACTGGTTTACAATTACTTCCCACGCTTGAAGGAACGCCGTCGTAGTCAGGCCGGTTATACTTCGGGCGGTGAGCAGCAGATGGTTGCGATGGGCAGGGCTCTGATGTCACGGCCCGAGACCATCCTTCTTGATGAACCCTCAATGGGTCTAGCCCCGCAACTTGTCGAAGAGATTTTTGGCATCGTAAGGGACCTGAACGAGAAGGAAGGCGTGTCCTTCCTGCTGGCTGAGCAGAACACAAATGTGGCTCTAAGGTTTGCTCATTACGGTTATATTCTGGAATCTGGCCGCGTGGTGATGGACGGCCCCGCCGCTGAATTGCGCGAAAACCCGGACGTAAAGGAATTTTATCTCGGCATGTCTGACGAAGGCCGAAAGAGCTTTCGAGACGTGCGCTCATACCGCCGCCGCAAGAGATGGCTGTAAGCGGGTGGAGGATATTTCAATGACCTATTTTGATAAGCTTGAAACCCGATCCGCTGACGAGCGCACCGCTGATCACGCGCGCGCCTTGCCAGAACAGATTGCCCGCGCTCAAAAAGCGCCCGGATATGCCGGCATCCTGTCCAACGTGGACGCCGGCACAGTGACAGACATGCAGGCGCTGGCACAACTGCCGGTTCTGCGAAAATCCGATCTGACAAAGGCGCAGGGCACCCGGCCTCCGTTTGGAGGGTTCACCGTCAAACCGGCGCGGAATTTCCAGCATGTCTTTCAATCTCCGGGGCCAATCTATGAACCCGGCAGCACTGATCACGACTGGTGGCGCATGGGCCGGTTCCTGAATGCTGCAGGGGTTGGTCCGGGCGATATCGTTCAGAACTGTTTTGGCTATCACCTCACCCCCGCGGGCATGATCTTTGAAAGCGGCGCGCAGGCTGTTGGCGCGTCGGTCCTGCCTGCAGGTACAGGTCAGACCGAGTTGCAGGTGACCGCTGCGCGCGATGTGGGTTGCACCGCATATGCAGGTACGCCCGACTATCTGAAAGTCATACTTGATAAAGCCGAAGCCATGGGCGTCGCGCTGAAATTTTCCAAGGCCGTTGTGGGTGGCGGGGCGCTGTTTCCAAGCCTACGACAGGATTACGCCGATCGGGGCATCGTCTGCCTGCAATGCTACGCGACCGCTGATCTGGGCAACATAGCTTATGAAAGCCCTGCGATGGAGGGTATGATCATCGACGAACACGTGATCGTTGAGATCGTCACCCCCGGCACAGGAACCCCGGTTGCACCTTGTGAAGTAGGTGAGGTGGTTGTGACCACGCTGAACCCCGATTACCCGTTGATCCGTTTTGCCACCGGTGATCTGTCGGCGATCATGCCTGGAGAGTCTCCGTGCGGGCGCACAAATATGCGTATCAAAGGCTGGATGGGTCGCGCCGATCAGACCACCAAGATCAAGGGCATGTTCGTCCGCCCCGAACAGGTGGCTGCGCTGGTCGACAAGCATGATGAAATCGTCAAGGCGCGTGTCATTGCGGCGCGACAGGGCGAGATGGATACCATGACCGTTCAGATCGAAAGCCCCTGCGAGAACGATGGTGCCTATGCAAAATCGGTGGTCGAAGTCCTGAAACTGAAAGGCGCGATTGAAGTTGTGGCGCCGGGCTCTTTGCCCAAAGATGGCTTGGTGATCGAGGATCAGCGCGTTTATGAATAGGGATCTGCGGCAAACATTGCCGCAGTTTTTGTTAGTCCGCCCACTGGTGTTTCTTAGAGTTTTAGTCGATTAAAGGCAGACCCTATGGGATTCTCAGTCAGACGCCATGGCCGAAGTCGAATATTCAGAACACGGAACGCATAATCGCGGCGCCCTAGGTACACGCTTTGTGGGCGGCATTGCCTATGTCGTGGCGGCCGCTTGTCTGTTGCCAATGGTGGCGGTTGTTCTGGCGGCGGTGACCGGTGGCACCGACACAATTTCCCATTTGTTAGAGACTGTTTTGCCTGGCTATGTGCTGACCACGGTGATCCTGGTGGTGCTGGTCGCAGCAGGGACGTTTTCGATTGGTGTCGGCGCTGCCTGGCTGGTCACGATGACCCGCTTTCCCGGAGTGCGGTGGCTGGAAATCGCTCTGGTCCTGCCGCTGGCCTTTCCGGCTTATGTGCTGGCCTATGCCTATACCTTCATTCTGGATCACCCCGGAATCGTTCAGACCACGCTGCGGGATGTGACCGGCTGGGGCCCGCGCGACTATTGGTTCCCCGAGATTCGCTCGACCGAGGGAGCGGCGGTGATGTTGATCCTGGTGTTGTATCCCTATGTCTATTTGCTGGCGCGGGCGGCGTTTCTGCAGCAAAGCGCTACGGCCTTTCTGGCGGCCCGGGCGCTGGGCAACGGCCCCTGGCATGCCTTTTGGCGCGTATCCCTGCCGATGGCACGCCCGGCGATTGCGGGGGGCGTCTTGCTGGCGGTTATGGAAACCATCGCCGATTTCGGCACAGTCGCCTATTTCGGAGTGCAGACTTTTGCCACTGGCATCTACACAAGCTGGTTTTCCATGGCTGATCGCGCTGCTGCGGCGCAACTCGCCCTTTGTCTGTTGGGTTTTGCGCTTGTCATGGCCGTGGCTGAGCGGACACAGCGCGGCAAAGCCAAATACTATCAGGCAGGCAAGCGCCACGCAGGTCTGCCAGCGGCGCAACTCAAGGGATGGCAATCACTTGCGGCATTTCTGCTATGCGCAATTCCCGTCCTGTTCGGATTCCTTCTGCCTGTGGTTATCCTGGTGCAGATGGGGTTGGAATCCGAGCAGAACCTGCTGTCGCGCCGATATATCGGGTTCATACAGAACTCGCTGACACTGGCGGGGGCTGCGGCGGTTATCACCGTCAGCGCGGCGATTTCGATAGGATTCTTCCAACGCCTGCGCCCCGGGCGCGGGTCCGCCATGGCGGCTTATGTGGCGCGGTTGGGCTATGCGGTGCCGGGTGGCGTGATCGCCGTGGGGCTGATCGTCCCCTTTGCGGGTTTCGACAACGCACTGGATGCGTGGATGCGCCAAACCTTTGGTATCTCGACCGGACTGCTGGTCACTGGATCCATCTGGTTGTTGATCGCGGCCTATATGGTGCGCTTTTTGGCCGCCGCGCTCAGCGCCTATGAAGGTGGGCAGAGTACCGTTCACGCCAATATGGATGCCGCCGCGCGGTCACTGGGTCAAACCCCGTTAGGAACGCTGCGCCGGGTACATCTGCCGATCCTTACGCCTTCATTGCTGACGGCACTGTTGATTGTCTTTGTGGATGTGATGAAAGAGCTGCCCGCGACCTTGATCATGCGGCCTTTTAACTTCGACACGCTAGCAGTGCAGGCCTATCGTCTGGCCTCGGATGAGAGGCTTGAAGGTGCAGCGGTTCCGTCGCTGGTTATTCTGGCTGTCGGGTTGCTGCCGGTGATCTTGATTTGCCGTCAGGTTGGGCGCAGATAGCGGGCGGGCGATCCAAAAATACAACACCTTGATGCCAGTGGGCTTGATTCGACGGCGATTTCCGGCAAGGCTTGTCATATGAACATGCAGCCTCCCAGCCGGTTCGGGTCCGGCTCTGCCCAGATGCCGGTCGCGTTTGACCGGCGCGAGATGTCTCAAATCCTGTCTGTTTATGGCCGAATGGTTGCTGCCGGTGAATGGCGCGACTACGGAATCTCGAACCTGCGGGATATGGCGGTGTTTTCGATCTTTCGGCGCACGGCGGAACATCCCATTTACAGGGTCGAGAAGCACCCGCGCCTGCGGCTACGTCAGGGCATGTATTCCGTGGTCGGCATGGATGGGCGTATATTGAAGCGCGGGCACGATCTGCGCGCGGTTCTGAGAGTTCTGGAACGCAAGCTCATCCGTGCGGTTGACCTGGATTAGAGCCTTTTGTGCGCTGTAACCGGCCCGTCGCCCTGGGCAGCGATCCGGGCAATCGCTTGATCCATCGGTTCGAGCGCGACAGCCATGTGATAGGCGTTGGCGTGAAGTAGAAGGTTTTCGGCGGCAACCCAGGCAACATGGCCTTTCCAGAACAGCAAGTCTCCGCGCCGTGCGGGATCGCCCTCGGGCACCGATCCACCAACTTCGCGTTCCTGATCGCCGCTGTCTCCGGGACAAGGAACGCCGCAGGCGAGCAGTGCGAGCTGTACGAGGCCCGAGCAATCCAGCCCGAATCGACTGTTACCACCCCAAAGATAAGGGGTGCCGAGAAAAAGTTCGGCCGCGGAAACGGGATCGGTCAGCAGGGAATAGGCGGGCACGGCATGCACCCCCGGAATGAACCCGATTGGCGTTTCCAGAAACCCGCCCTCCTCAGACAGAGCCCTGATTTTACTGCCAAAGCTCAGCGAGGTCAGATCGCGGCTTTTTATATCGGGCTTCTCATAGGCATGGGTCGAAGCGGCGACGATCCAGTGAGTCTGTGGCTCAATTGGTCCCAGATGGTCCGTCGCCACCCATCCGGTATAGCCGTCCTTGCTGGCTGAGATCTTGCTCCAGCCGTTTTGGTCGTCCAAAACAGTGACCGTGTCGCCGAACAACAATTGCCGGTCGCGCGGACCGTCAGGGTGGCGTAGCAGGTCTATGACCGGTTGAATGATGCGCGCCTGAGTCATAGGCCAAGGATCTCTGGCAAAGCCCCCAGGAGGGCACGCGGGCCTTGGCCCAAACCACCCTTGCTGCGACCGGGTTCCTTACTGCGTTGCCACGAATAGATGTCAAAATGCATATAGCGACTTTCGGCAGCGAACCGGCGCAGGAACAGTGCCGCGGTGATAGAGCCCGCAAATCCACCAGAAGGCGCATTGTCGAGGTTAGCGATGTCGGGTTCGATCATCGCTTCATAGGGGTCATGAAAAGGCATACGCCAGACCGGATCAGCGGCAGCCCGGCCAGCACGCGCCAGCACGTCCGCGGCTTTGTCGTCATCGGTATAAAACGGGGCCAAATCAGCGCCCAATGCAACCCGGGCCGCGCCAGTCAAAGTGGCCATCGAGATGAGCAGGTTTGGTGCCCCTTCATGCGCCAGAGCAAGGGCATCGGCCAGCACCAACCGACCCTCGGCATCAGTGTTGTTGATCTCAACCGTTAGCCCATTACGCGCCGTCAGGATGTCGCCGGGGCGGAAAGCATTGCCCGCTACTGCGTTTTCGACCGCCGGGATCAGGACCCGTAATTGCACCTTCAGATCCAGCGCCATGATCATACGGGCCAGACCCAGCACATTGGCCGCTCCGCCCATATCTTTTTTCATCAACCCCATCGAAGCACCGGGTTTCAGATTCAGGCCGCCGGTATCGAAACAGACCCCTTTCCCAACTAATGTTAGTTTTGGCCCGTGGTCACCCCAGTTCATCTCGATCAGACGCGGGGCCTGTTCGGCAGCACGCCCGACCGCGTGGATCATCGGAAAATTCTGTTCCAGCAACGCATCGCCTGTGATGACCGAGATGTCTGCGCCGTGTTCCCGTGCCAGTGCCTCAACCGCGTGTTGTAATTGCGCCGGGCCCATGTCCGAAGCGGGTGTGTTGACCAGATCCCGTGTCAATGCCTCGGCATTGGCCATGATTTCGATCCGCCGGGCATCTACGCCCTCGGGCGCGATCAGCGTGGCGTTAGCCGGGCTTTGCGCCGCATAGCGATCAAAGGCATATCCCGTCATCAGCCAGCCCAGGCATTCGGCCTCAAGCACATCTGCGGGAACGCCCGAGGCGATATGATAGGTGCCCTTGGGCAGCGATTCTGTCGCAGCGGCTAGCGGAAACCGCTTGCGTACCCGTTTTGCCGCGCTGCCATATCCCGCCAAGGCAAACTGCGGATTACCATCTGTGCCGGGCACCAGAAGTGTTTGACCCAGAGCTCCGGAAAACCCATCGGCCGCAACCCAAGCTCGGATATGATCCGGCTGATCGGTCAGCCAGCTTTCAAAATCTGATTGCTCTAACACATGTAGTGGCAGCGATGGGTCGGAGGCAGGGGCGAAGGACAGGGTCATGCGTGTCTCGGCTGGTTGGATTTTCGCCCAGACTATCTGTCTGCGGCGCACTCGCAACCCCCCTCAGACGGATAGATCTTGCTGGTCCCAGACGGCGGTCAGCGATCGCTCACCCACCCGGATTAGGCGGCTCAGAGTCGCCCCTGTCGCCACAGCATCGCCAGCGTCGACAGTACAGGCTACATCGCCTGCCACACGTGCCAGTGCTGTCATGCCGATTTGCTCGGATATGGCTACGAGAGATTTTGCGCATTTGCGCAGCCCGGCCCAATCGCGTTGCCGCCAAAACCGTTCACAATTCGACAGCCGCAACGCCAGTTCTTCAACCGTGCGGCACAGCACGTCCATCGCGTTGGTGTCGCCGAGCTGATTGTACAGGCTGCTCAGGCGGTCCGGGTCCAGACGCACGGGTTCTTTCTGTTCCAGTGTGATAATCTTGTCCACCACATTCACCCCAATTGAAGTGCCCCCACGGCACTGTCAGAGATTGGCGGCAAAATACTTTGCAAAACCTTGCACCGGTTCAAAAGAATGGGTCGAATTTTCTGAGAATTCAGGCTTCCACGCGGTTCTGTGGGCAAAACCGGGCGAGAGTCAGGTCACACCTCTTGCGTTGACGCTCACTTGCTGCCAGTACCATAGAAACCGGACAGAGAAGGACAGGATCATGCCGATTACCACTGACGAGCTGGCCGCTGCCCGTACCGCCTGGGGCGATGGGTTGATTGCGATCTCCAAAGCTTTTGAAGACGGTGGGATCGATGCGGCCCGTTCCGTTGCCGAGGGTGTTCTGGATGCGGCATACGGCTATAATCTGGGTCCGGTCCTGTTCAAACCAACTATGGCGTCCGGAGATCAAACCTTTCGCCCGACTCGCCACGGTGCACTGGCCTATTTTGTCGGTCACGATGCCGAATTTCCGCTTGATGGCGGTTTCGGAATCAAGGGTTGGCGCGAAATGGCAAGTGAGACATCGGCCAGCTTCGTCGAAGGCGATGTCGCCATGTGGATGGGCAAGGTCATTCTGACGGATAGCCAAGGTAACATCACGCAAGTCGACAAAAGCTTCGGCTACAAAAAGGACGCTGACGGAGTGCTTCGCATCGTGCTGCACCATTCGTCGCTGCCTTACCAGCCACCGGCCTGATCCTGCGGGTCATACGATCGGGCCTCTGAAATTACGTCGATTTTTTGATATGTTTCCGATGATGTTTTCAGAATCGGATCGAGCTCATGAAATTGATTAAACGCATTCTCGTCACCCTACTGGTGATCATTCTGGCGCTTGTCGGAGTATCATATCTTTTGCCTGGTCAGGCCGAGGTGTCCCGCAGCATCACAATCGACGCACCAGCCTCGGCGATCTTTCCCTATGTGAATTCGATGCAGGAGACCGAGAAATGGTCCCCCTGGCTGTCCCGAGACCCCGAAACCAAGCTGAGCTATAGTGGCCCGGAAGCGGGTGTCGGAAACACGCTGAACTGGGCCTCGGACAACCCGCAGGTGGGAACCGGTTCGCAGGAAATCACCGAGAGCACCCCGGATCAGTCCGTGCAAACCGCACTGGATTTTGGCCCGATGGGGACAGCCACCGCCTCGTTCCAGTTGCGGCCAGAAGGATCAGGCACACAGGTTACCTGGGGATTCGTATCCGACCTTGGTATGAACCCCATGTCCCGCTGGATGGGCCTAATGATGGACAATTGGGTCGGCGGAGATTACGAGCGCGGGTTGGAGAATTTGAAGACGCTGGTTGAGGGACAGGGGTGAAGGATCAGGCAGGAGGCATCTCTCTGATGACTGCTTTGAGGCCATACCAGAAACGATTGTTGAAATGTACGTGCGCCCATAGCAGTCCCTTTGCCACGCAGGAGGCTGGGATCAAGCCATCGTGCAGCGCAAATAACCTCCGCTGACGCGGTGTTCAACTCGGTTCAAGCCCATACAGAACGGGGCGTGGATCGTTTGGTCCTTCGCTTCAATGCCATTTGTAGTGCCTACCATTTTGACGACAGCTTAATCGGGGCGACCACCGACAACCCGTCTGTTATTGAATATCAAATCGTGAAGACCGTAGGTTCGAATGTGCAAGTTGGTTTCTCGAAAGCCACAGATTCGATTTTGATGCTCTGAACATTTGGAAAGGTGTGTTTATGAGGCGAACGGTATTGATGTTAGCTGTTTTGGCATTAGCGGGATGCGCTTCAACCACCACTCCTCCATCAGCACCTATTCCAAACCCCGGTCGCGCGAGCGCGCCCGTCAGTTCACAACAGGCACAAATAAGGTTCCGTCAGGTCGCCTCACGAATAGAACCTGTGGCAGAACGAGAATGCCTCCGCCGCACTAAGAATGTGAATTGTGATTTTTTGATCCGCATTGATCCAGACAAAAAAGCACCCTCAAACGCGTATCAGAGTTTAAGCAAGTCGGGGCGCCCCGTTATCACAATGACTCAAGCGCTGATACGGAATGTAAACAACACTGACGAACTTGCATTTGTTATGGCGCATGAGGCCGCTCACCACATTCAAGGGCATTTGGCGCGACAGGCCCAAAATGCGGCGGCTGGTGCGGTGCTTTTGGCCGGTCTAGCAACAATTGCGGGGTCGGGGCCGAATGACATTGCCGCAGCACAAGACATTGGAGCCTTTGTTGGCGGCCGCAGCTATTCAAAGAACTTTGAATTGGAAGCTGATCGACTAGGCACTGTAATAGCCTACAAAGCGGGTTATGATCCACTCAAGGGTGCGCTGTACTTCGCACGAGTTCCTGATCCTGGTGATCGCTTTCTAGGGACGCATCCCCCAAACTCTCAAAGATACCATGCGGTAAAAGCGACAATGTCCCAGATCGGTGGCTGACCAACTGGTGCTGGATAGGCAATGGCAACGCATGCACAGGGCGGCTTTGCCCCGCAATATTGCCATCTCTGCCCGTCCACAAAATAATAAACCCCACTGGCGGTACAGCGGGGTTTAATAGAGTCATAACCAACTGGCGAAGGTTACCCCTTCTTCAGAACTTCACGGCCCAGCAATTCTGCAATTTGAACAGCGTTCAATGCCGCGCCTTTGCGCAGGTTGTCCGAAACGCACCACAGGTTGATGCCATTCTCAACCGTCGAATCCTGACGGATGCGGCTGATGAACGTGGCGAAATCGCCCGCGCATTCGATGGGCGAGACGTAACCACCGGCTTCACGCTTGTCGATTACCATGATGCCCGGTGCTTCGCGCAGGATGTCGCGGGCTTCGTCTTCGTCGAGGAACTCTTCGAACTCGATATTCACGGCCTCGGAGTGGCCAACGAATACCGGAACGCGAACGCAGGTTGCGGTGACCTTGATCGACGGATCGACGATCTTTTTGGTCTCGACAACCATCTTCCACTCTTCCTTGGTCGAGCCGTCTTCCATGAAGACGTCGATTTGAGGGATGACGTTGAAGGCGATCTGTTTCTGGAACTTCTTCGGCTCAACCTCGGTCGTCGGGTTGTAGATGGCCTTGGTCTGATCCCAAAGCTCGTCCATGCCTTCCTTGCCGGCTCCCGACACCGATTGATAGGTCGAGACGACCACGCGCTTAATGCGTGCACGGTCATGCAGCGGCTTCAGCGCGACGACCATCTGCGCGGTCGAGCAGTTGGGATTGGCGATGATGTTTTTGTTTTTATAGTCGTGGATCGCCTCGGGGTTACATTCCGGCACGATCAGCGGAATGTCCGGGTCATAGCGATAGAGCGAGCTGTTATCGATCACCACGCAGCCAGCCGCTGCCGCCTTGGGGGCGTAAACCTTTGTGGCCTCGGAACCCACGGCAAACAGCGCCATGTCCCAACCAGTGAAATCGAATGTGTCCAGATCTTTGGTAGTGAGCGTCTTGTCGCCAAAGGTCACCTCAGTACCCAGCGAACGACGGCTTGCCAGAGCAGCAAGTTCATCGACAGGGAACTGGCGTTCCGCCAGGATGTTCAGCATTTCGCGGCCCACGTTGCCCGTGGCGCCGACGACTACGACGCGATAGCCCATTTCATGTCTCCAAAGTTAAGGACGCGCGTTCATAGCCGCGTTGCGGCAAAGAAAAAAGAGGGGTTTCGGCTTATTTCACCCCGTCACACCGATTTGACACAGTTCAGTACCGTTCAGAGTTGTTTCAGCAAGGATCGATAAACCTCGACAATCGCCCTCGCTTCGCCTTCGATTCGAAAATTCTGCTCGACATGGGCGCGCGCGGCTAGTCCCGCAGCGGCCAGCGCAGCGCGGTCCTGCAGCATATCCTCCAGCGCGTCGGCCAGTGCAGGGGCATTGTCTTTCTCGACCAGTCTTCCGGTCTCACCATCCTTGATTTGCGCACTGAACGCTCCGACCCCGTGACTGGCTATGGCGGGCACGCCCGAGGCCATCGCTTCAAGCGGTGTAAGGCCGAACCCTTCGTGTCGTGCGGGCGCAACGAACAGATCGAGCGCGCGATAGGTCTCGACGATCTCATCCCAGGGGCGCTCACCCAGAAAATGAACGCGGTTGCCCAGCCCGGCGTCCTGCAGCTTTTGCTCCTGCTCAGCCTGTAACGCCTCAAATTCGTTGGTGGTACGCCCGGTGAAGATCACATGCGCATCGGGGTGATTAGGCAGCACCTTCAGGGCGGCATCGACCAACAAGTCGACCCCTTTCTGAGGGCGGATACGGCCAAAACACCCGATCAGCAGCCCGTCTGGCAGGCCAAGTTTTTGGCGCAGGGCGCTTTTGTCCTCGGCTGGGTGAAACAGCTCGGTGTTGACGCCATGCATGATGACAGTAGCGGGATGCTCCAGAAAGGAAGCGGCCTGAGGCGTCGTCGCGATCAACGCGTCCATTTTCGAAATCAGCCGCTTGGTGAACCCGGAATGATCACGTTGCGCGGCTGAGGTGAATAGCAGTTTGTAGTTGCGTCGAAGCACCGAACGCAAGACCAGACCCATCAACATCTCGGTATTCCGGCGTGCATGCCAAACCCGTTTGCGATTAGGCAGAAACAGCAGCTTCCAGAATCTGATATGGGGCAAATCTGCCGGCAGGCCGGGACCGGTGGCGCGGATGCCGATCATTTTCTGCTGGATTGGCAGCAGTCGGATCACCGTCGTTGTCACGCCCGACAGGGAATGCTTCAGATTGGGTGCAATCACCTCAATGTCCTGCACGGGCGGTCTCCGGTTTCAGTCCACGCTGTCCCGACTGAATAGATAGATCACACAGCCAATGGCAAGGGTGACTGCGAAAAATCCGAAGATCGCCGTATAAGGTGCGGAAGGGCTGATCCCGGCGCTGGCCGCATGGATGCGCCCGGTGGCAAATTGCGCCAGACCAACGCCGCCAACGCCAAAAAGGTTCAGCAGGGTAACGCCCCGCCCGACCAGATGCGGCGGCACGAAGGCCCGGCCATGGGCCATGATCACCGGAAAACTGGCGCCCAGAAAGCCGATCACTGCCAACAGCAGCACCGAGACCCAAACGCCGCTGTCAATCCACAGGCACAGCAGGCCCAGTGCTGCGACTCCCAAGGTATTACCGCCCAGGATCACCCATTTCCGGGTGCCCAGGATACGGTCCAGCGGCCCATAGGCGAAGGTTCCCGCGATCATCGCGGCCCCCATGATCAACGTTGCCGTCCCGATCTGAGCGGTGCTGAGCCCGAACACGTCATTCAAATACGGCCCGGCCCAAAGACCTCGGATCGCACCCGATGGCGCATAAGACACAAGCATGAGAGGCAGAATGGCCCAAAGTGCAGGTTCTTTCAGCAGGTCTAGAAGTGATCCTTTTTGCTCGGTTTTTACCTTTTCAGGGTCATGCACCGTCAGCCAGATCCCCGCAGCCACCGCAGCAGAGATAATCGCCAGACCGGCCAGCGTCGCGCGCCAGCCCATCAGCTCGACCGCCAGCGCCGTGGGGTATGAGGCGACCAGATTGCCGACAGATCCCACGCCCAGCATCACGGCGGCGAGCGTGGCGAATTTGGCAGGTGGAAACTCTCGTGCAAAGATATAGTAGGATGCCATCAGAACCGGCGAGCATCCTACCCCGATCAACGCCATGGCGAGCGCCACATGGAACGGGGTCGTTGCGACCGCGAACAGGCCAGCCCCGCCAGCCCCGCCGATCAGCAGCAGCACCGCAGAACTGCGCCGAGGACCGACGCGGTCCAGTGCCCAGCCCACAGGAATCTGCATCGCCGCAAAGATTAGAAACCAAAGACCTGAAGCAAAGGCGAGGTCTTCGGGTGTTGCGCCGATATCGCGTCCCAGATCGGTGGTCAAAACTGCCAGAAAAGCTCGGAAAAACTGGCTGAGTACATAGGCCAGACACAAGATCACCAAACCTGCCTGCATTTCTTGACCTATTGTCTAGCTGCCCCGCCCCGATGCTTTGCACGCCGCGTTGATCGGCACAAGTGCCATGATTGAATCGATTGGGGCGGACATTCTTCACAATTGAGCTATCATCACTGCAGATTTAGGATTTCCCGAGTGTGTTATGACCCTCTCAGACTCTGTATTTTATGCCTCCGTCCCCATTTCGGACAATTTCCTCAGCCTCAGTGACCCCGCGCAGTTCACACCTTTGCCAGAGACATGGGTTCTGGGCGTCGCCGATATCGTAGATTCGACCGGTGAAATCGCGCGGGGCCGGTACAAGACCGTCAACATGGTGGGGGCGGCCGTGATTTCAGGCATGATCAATGCGCTGGGCGGGCGCATATTCCCGTATGTCTTCGGTGGTGATGGTGCTGGATTCGCCGTATCGGACGAGGATGCCGAGATCGCGCGAGATACGCTGGCAACATTGCAAAGCTGGGCCGAAACGGAATTCTCAATCACTCTGCGTGCAGCGCTGGTTTCGGTGGCCGACATCCGCGCCGCTGGACGTGATCTGCGTGTTGCTCGCTTTGCGCCGTCCACCGGCGTTGACTATGCGATGTTTACCGGCGGGGGACTGGCCTGGGCCGAGGCTCAGATGAAATCCGGGCAACTTGTTGTGCAACCAGCCGGACCTGACGCGCAGCCCGATCTGACCGGCCTATCTTGTCGTTGGTCCAACAGTCCAGCGAGGGTTGGTCAGATCGTTTCACTGGTTATTCAGCCTACATCAGAGTCTAATGAGGCTGAATTCGCCGCCCTGACTCAATCCATCCTGTCCGTCGCCGAAGGGTTAGAACGCGCCGGTCACCCGGTTCCGGCCAAAGGACCTCCGATGAGTTTCCCTCCGCCCGGCGTCGATATCGATGCCCATGTCTCACGCGCGGGTCGGAATCTTCTGATGCAGAAAACACGCTTGATGATCGGGAATATGTTGATCGGCTTGTTGTTCAAAACCGGGATGCGCCTGGGTCAATTCGAACCCAAGCATTACAAGGAGATGGTCAGTAGCAACGCTGATTTCCGAAAGTTTGATGACGGTCTGAAAATGACGCTGGATTGTGACTCGAGCACGTTGGAACAGCTCACTCAGATGCTGGACGACGCGCAAACAAAAGGCAAAATCAGATATGGCATGCACGCCCAGCAAGAGGCGATGATGACCTGCTTTGTTCCCTCGGCCATGCGCGACGACCATGTGCATTTTATTGACGGGGCCTCGGGGGGATACGCGCAGGCTGCAGCGTCAATGAGGGCCTAAAGCCCTCGAGCGATTTCAGTGATCACGTCATAGGCCATCATCACGTCCTGTTCTTTGGTTTCAAACTGACCTGCCTGAAAGCGGATGACCATATCGCCATCCACGCGGGTCTGTGTCAGGTAGATCCGCCCATCATCATTGATTGCATTCACCAGCCGCAGGTTCAGATCATCCAGATCGTCGGCCCCATCCGGCTCGTATCGGAAGGTCCAAAGAGACCACATTGGAGGCGTCACGATCCGAAAATCCGGTTCTGCTGCTAGACGGTCATGCAGCGCGCGCGACCAATTGACGTGATTCCGCAGCCGTTCGCGCAGCCCCTCCAGCCCATAGGTGCGGATGACGAACCACAGTTTCAGCGCGCGGAACCGACGTCCCAATGGCACCGACCATTCCGAGTAATTGATGATCCCGTCCTTGCCGTGGGTTTTCAGATATTCCGGGCTGATCGCAAGCGTGCGGACCAGATCATCGGGGTTTTTCAGGAAATGCGCACAGCAATCGAATTGCACGCCCAGCCACTTATGGGGATTGAATACAATGCTGTCGGCCTGATCGATCCCCGGCCAGTAGTGACGATATTCGGGGCAGATCATCGCCGACCCCGCCCAGGCTGCATCGACATGGGAATAAAGGCCGTATTTCTGTGCGATCGCAAGGCAGCGATCCACTGGATCAGTTGCCCCGGTTCCGGTCCCTCCAACACAAAGGATCACGCCCGCCGGGTGGAAACCAGTCTCTAAATCTGATTGAATCGCTGCTTCAAGCGCCTCGGGGTTCATTCCACGCCAATCACCTTGCACGGGGATGCGCACCAGATTGTCCTGTCCAATCCCCGCAACCCAGATTGCGCGGTCGATTGAGGTATGAACCTCGGAAGAGCAATAAATGCGCAGTGGCTTTTGACCGAACAGCCCCAGCGTGTTGCCCTGCCAGTTCATCGCCTTCTCGCGCATGGTCAGCACAGCCGCCAATGTCGCAGATGACGCCGAATCCTGAATGACCCCGGCAAAACCTTTGGGCAGGTCCAGCGCTTCGCGCAGCCAGTCCATCATTCGTGTTTCCATCTCGGTTGCGGCGGGCGAGGTCTGCCACAGCATACATTGCGGCGCGATGGCGCTGGCCAGGAACTCGGCCAGAACAGACGGGGCCGAGGCGTTCGAATTGAAGTAGGCGAAGAACCGAGGGTGTTGCCAATGGGTAATGCCGGGCATCACGATTTGTTCGAAATCATGAAAGATGTCCTCGATCGGCTCGCCCTGCTCAGGGGGATGCGCGGGCAGAGCGTTCAGGATATCGCCCGGCTCGGTCCGGGCGCGCACGGGCTTGTCGCCCACCCTCAGGTGATAGTCTTGCGTCCACTCGGCAACCTTCTTGCCCCAATCGGAGAATTCATTCCATTTCATCTTATCCGCCTCGGTAGCCTTTTTGTCAGTATCATATGCTAAACAAGTTAAGTAAAGTCCAGTAAACGAAACTCAACCACAACCAACGTTCTATTGCGAAATATTTGGAATTGCGCGAAAATTCCATATGTCAAAGAACTTACCACAGACGTCCCGATCATTGCCGATAGCGCTGTTGCGCGCTCGGGAAAGGGTGATGGGGCCTATTCGTGGTGTGCTAACGGATGCTGGCGTCACCGAGCAACAATGGCGCGTTCTGCGCGTTTTGCAGGAAGAAGGGCCTCAGGAGCCTACTCAGATCGCCGAGCGCGCCTGCCTCTTGTTGCCCAGCCTGACGCGCATTCTGAAAAAGCTAGAAGACAGCAAGCTGATCATGAGGCGGCCGGATACCAAAGACCGCCGCCGACAGATTGTCGAAATCAGCGAGAATGGGTTGCAAATTATCGACGCAAATCTGGCGGAAATGTTGGAGCTGGCGGAACACACCCGCTCTTTGCTCGGGGCAGAGCAGCACGAGAAGTTGCTGGACCTTCTGGTAGAGCTTCACCAGCTGGAAGGCTGAGAGCAATGCTCAGAACAGGCTCTAACCAAGTTGTTTGCCGTCGTTCAGACCTCGTTTTAGGCCCCAAACTATAAGCATTGTGGGCGGAGAAGGTAATATTCGTTGCCCGTAGATGGTTCGCGTCGTAGCCTCATCCTTACCTTTAACAAACGGTTCAATGCAGATGGATGGGCCCAAACCGCCAGAACCGGCACCGCCTGCACATATTGCAAAGCAGGATTTGAGCGAACGAGTGGGCGCGCGTGTACGCCGGGCGCGTCAAATGCGAGGCATCCCGCGCCGGATCCTGTCTGAGAACTCGGGCGTTTCCCCACGCTATTTGGCGCAGCTTGAGGCGGGTGAGGGCAACATCTCGATCGGCGTGTTGCACCGTGTCGCACAGGCACTGGATTACAAAGCCGAATGGTTGATTGGTGAAGATGATCCGTGGGATTCGGATGCTTTGCAGATAGTTGAGCTTTTCCGACAAGCCAGCGACGACGTCAAAGAAAGCGTCAGGCGTGCATTGCAACCTCACCCAGATGAGGATGCACGTGCGCATCGGGTTTGTCTGATTGGGTTACGCGGAGCGGGTAAGTCAACTCTTGGTGCTATGCTGGCCGCTGCACAAAGACTGACGTTTGTTGAGCTCACAGCCATGATTGAAGAGATGGCCGGCATGCCCATGTCTGAAGTGATGGCGTTCTACGGGCAAGACGGGTATCGCAATCTGGAAGCGCAGGCGCTGGATCGGGTGATTGCAGAGCATGATCGGGTCGTGCTGGCAGTCGCGGGCGGGATAGTATCAGAGCCTTCGACCTATGCTACCCTGCTTGGCCGGTTTCACACCATCTGGCTGCGCGCGTCACCGACCGAGCATATGGACCGCGTGCGCGCCCAAGGCGACGAACGCCCGATGGCTGGAAATCCCAAGGCGATGGAGCAGCTCAAGAACATATTGGCCAGTCGCGAGGCTTTGTATGGGCGGGCAAATGCGCAGCTAGATACATCGGGCAGGGCGCCCCATGTTTCGCTGAACGAGCTGCGCCTACTGATTGAGGAACAAGGTTTCCTGATCGAAAAATTGGGTTCTATTTAGGATCTTTCAGCCAATCCTTTTCAAATTCCACCCCGTCCAGTTCCGCAAATCGCCGCACCCGGTCCAATTCGGCCTGCAGGCGGCGGGTTCTTGCGTCAGACCAACGCACCGACCGTTCTGGCCATACGGATCGGACTTGCAACAGTCCACGGTCTCGCTGGGCCTTCATGTCGATGCGTCCGATCAACCGGTGCCCTTCAAGCAACGGAAAGACATAATAGCCGTAGGTACGCTTGGGTTCGGGTACGAACACCTCGATCCGATAGTGGAATCCGAACAACCGCTCGGCCCGGTTCCGGTCACGCAACATAGGGTCAAAAGGGCTGAGAACTCTGATCCGGCCCGGCGCATCGGGCAGCTCTGTAGCGTGTTCACATAGACCGGGGCGGGCGAACACTTTTCGTTCCCGCCCGTCTGCGCATTCGGCGCAGATCTCTTCGATTTCACCCTGTGTTAGAGCCTGTTGGCACCAGGATTTTGCCTCGGCAGCGCTTACCGTATCCCAGAACGCGGCAAGCTCTCCCGATGTGGCGAACCCCAGCCGGTCGAGTGCGGCGTTACACAACCAATCCACAGTTTCATTTGCGTCGCAATGCAAATTGCCGGGGCAAAGTTGAGTTTCTATAACCCGCTCTGTCAGATCATAGCGTTTCTGAAACCCATCGCGTCCAACCACGGTCAGCGCGCCGGATCGCCAGAGATATTCCAGCGCGGTCTTGGATGGATGCCAGTCCCACCAACCGCCAGATCCCTTTTTCTCGTCTTTTCCGACATCGGACGAGCCAACCGGACCATGGTCGCGGATATGTTGTAGGACGGTTTCGAACTTTTGCTCAAACCCGTCACGCCGCCAGTTCTTCCAGCGGGCTTTCAACATGTCGGCATCGCGCAGGAACCGCAGATGCCAATGGCGATAGAATTCCATTGGGATCACCGCCGCATCGTGCGTCCAATGCTCAAACAGCGCGCGGTCGCGTTCATAGAGGTGTTTGAGGTGGCGCGCGCGATAGCTGGGCTTACGCGCATATAGGATCATGTCATGCGCGCGAGCGACGGTGTTGATACTGTCGAGCTGGACAAACCCTAAACGATGGATCAGCTGTAACAAGTCATCGCCTTTGGAACTTCCAGCAGGCTGTTCCAAAAGCGCGTGCCGATCCATGAACAGCGCCCGCGCCGCGCGGTTGTCCAGACGTTGCTGCGCCATCGGGAGTTATCGCCGTTTCAGCGTGTCGCCATAGCTGATTTTGGGGGTCAGGGTAACACGGGTTTCAACCTCGGAATCCGGATCGGCCAACTTCGCCGCAATGATCTCGGCCGCGGTGCGCCCAATCTCGGTCCGGCAGGCATCCATGGTGGCCAGCTTGCGTGGTAGTCCCTGCAGCAGCTCCACATTGTTGAATCCGGCCAAACCGATCTGACCGGGCACATCGATCCCTTGGTCCAGCAAATACAGCAGCCCACCCGCGCCGATCATATCGTTGGAATAATACAGAAAATCCAACTCGGGCGAGCGTTCCAGCATCGCTTGTGTCATCTCGCGCCCCTTGGCCAGCGCTGAGCCACCCGAATAAAATTCACGGTCCTCAATCTCGATCCCGTGCTTGCCCAATACTTCGGTGAAGCCTTCGAACCGTTTACGGGCACGGTGGTCTAACGGCATCTTGGTGCCCATAAACCCGATATGCTCATAGCCCGCCTTCAGGATTGCCTGCGCCATTTCGCGCCCGGCGCGGCGGTGAGAGATTCCCACCATCGCATCCACCGGTTTGCCATCAGTATCCATGATCTCGACCACCGGTATGCCAGCTGAATCCAGCATAGCGCGCGCGGCTTCGGTATGCTCCAGTCCGGCAATGATCACGCCTGAGGGCCGCCACGAGAGCATCTCGTACAGCACTTTTTCTTCTTTTTCTGGCAGATAGTCCGTGACGCCAACCACCGGCTGCAGTTCAGTATCTTCCAGCACCTGATTGATACCGGTTAGAACTTCGGGGAAGACCATATTTGACAATGACGGGATGATCACAGCGACCAGATTCACCCGACTTGACGCCAATGCTCCCGCGATCTTGTTGGGCACATATCCCAACTCTTTTGCGGCGGCCAAAACACGGGTACGGGTGGCATCCGACACATCCCCGCGATTACGTAGCACCCGGCTAACGGTCATTTCGGATACTCCGGACGCTTCCGAGACATCACGAAGGGTAAGCGGGCGTTTTGTTTCTGTTGTCACCGAGATACCTGCATTGTTTGTTTGGCCGATGGTAGCGTGAACAGGGCGAATTGTTCAACTGTTGTGCAAAGCCCATGACAATCTGAAAAAACCCCGCTAGAGAAAACGACGCGCGGCCCCGTGGCTCAACTGGATAGAGCAGCCCCCTCCTAAGGGGCAGGTTGCAGGTTCGAATCCTGCCGGGGTCGCCAAGCTTTTCTGAACGTACCCGATTAAATGCGTTACAGATCAAGCGTTCTAATTCTCTGCCCTTTGGGAGACGAAGGAATTATACCCTCGTCACTTCTTGCCGGGTGTGCCGTCGAATTTCTTTTCGATGTCGCTCCAACAGTCGATGTAATCGTCCTGCAGTGGTGCCTCATTGGCGGCGAACGCTGTGAGATGCTGCGGAAAGCGGGTTTCGAACATGAAGGACATGGTGTTTTCCAGCTTGTCTGGCCCCAGGTTTGAATTCGACGCCTTTTCAAAGGCTTCGCGATCCGGTCCATGGGGCAGCATCATGTTGTGCAGGCTCATACCGCCGGGAATAAAGCCCTGCGGTTTCGCATCATATTGGCCGTAAATATTGCCCATCAGTTCGGACATGATGTTCTTGTGGTACCAGGGCGGACGGAAGGTATCTTCCATGACCATCCAGCGCTCGCGAAACAGAACAAAGTCGATATTGGCGGTGCCGGGCTGGCCTGAAGGTGCGGTTAGAACGGTGAAAATCGACGGATCCGGATGATCGAACAGGATGGCTCCGACCGGGCAATATGTACGCAGGTCGTATTTGACGGGTGCATAGTTGCCGTGCCACGCCACCACGTCCAGCGGGCTGTGACCGATTTTGGTCTGGTGAAACTGACCGCACCATTTGACGGTCACGGTTGAGGGCACTTCGCGGTCCTCAAACGCCGCGACCGGTGCTTTGAAATCACGCGGATTGGCCATGCAGTTGGCGCCGATCGGGCCGCGGCCAGGCAGTTCGAATTTCTGGCCGTAGTTTTCGCACACGAACCCGCGCGCAGGGCCTTCCACGACTTCGACCCGGTAGACAAGGCCGCGTGGAATGATAGCGATTTCCTTGGGTTCAAGGTCGATGATCCCTAATTCGGTGTAGAATCTCAGAACGCCCTCTTGCGGCACCACCAGCAGCTCGGAGTCAGCCGAGAAGAAGTAATCATCCTGCATTGAAGTATTCACCATATAGATATGGCTGGCCATCCCGACCTGAGTGTTCACATCCCCGGCAGTGGTCATGGTGTGCATGCCCGTGACCCAGGTTGTCTGTTCACCGGTATGGGGCACCGGATCCCAGCGGTACTGTCCCAAGCTGACAACGTCAGGATCTACATTGGGCGCTGATTTCCAATAGGGAACATCGATTTTTTCATAGCGATGTGAATGCTTTACCGACGGGCGGATACGATAGCACCAGGTACGCTCGTTCTGGTGCGAAGGTGCCGTGAACGCAGTGCCTGAAAGCTGCTCACCATAGAGGCCGTAATTGCATTTCTGCGGGCTGTTCATACCCTGGGGCAGAGCATCAGGAAGCGCTTCGGTTTCGTAATCGTTGCCAAAGCCCGGCATGTACCCTTCGTGCGGCCCTTTCAAGGATGGGGCAACTGTCATGCGTTCATTCTTGGTCAGCTCATTCATTTTGCACGTTCCTTCCGGACAGATACGATCGAATTTAATCGGTGTGGTAATAGTTGACTTTGTAACTAACAAGCGTGACGGGAAGGTATCTTCAAAAAAGATGAGTTTGATTTGCAGGAAATTGCCATAGCCTTGCACCATGTCCTTCTTAGACTGGCAAAAGGTAGTGCAACAGAGATTGTTAATTCCGGTAGCTACGGGTCGATTCTCGGGGTCAAACAAAGAAATTGACTCAGACAGGCCAAACCAGTCTGATTCTACATCGGTCAAGTGACCGGAAGTGCCAGGGGTTCAAATTTTATGGAAATTTTGGTGCCCAGGAGAGGACTCGAACCTCCACGTCCATACGGACACTAGCACCTGAAGCTAGCGCGTCTACCAATTCCGCCACCTGGGCAGGTGTCGTGGAGGGGCGTTTAAGCTGACTGGCAGGGGGCGTCAACCAGATTCGGGGGTGTTTTTGAAAGTTTTTTGATGCGTGCCCCAACTTCTGGTTCACGCGACGGATTTTCAGAGAAGCGCGGCGTTATTGCGCCTTGTTCGACGGGCTCGTGGGCGCTAGATCAATTCAGACCAAGACAGCAGGAGCGCCATCATGTCGAAACTCGTCACGATTTACGGTGGATCGGGCTTTGTTGGCCGATATATCGCGCGGCGTATGGCTGCCGAAGGCTGGCGTGTCCGCGTCGCTGTGCGGCGGCCCAATGAAGCGATGTTCGTCAGACCCTATGGCGCGGTTGGTCAGGTCGAGCCTATCTTGTGCAATATCCGTGATGACGCCTCGGTCGCTGCAGCGATGCATGGTGTTGACGCCGTGGTGAATTGCGTCGGCGTATTGAATGAGCTGGGCAAGAATGCGTTCGACGCAGTGCAGGCCGAAGGTGCCGAACGGATCGCCCGGCTGGCGGCCGCTCAGGGTATTGACTGCATGGTCCATATCTCGGCCATTGGTGCGGATCCCGAATCCGACAGCGAATATGCGCGCACCAAAGCGCAGGGCGAGGCGGGCGTTTTGCAACACATGCCGGGTGCCGTCATTCTGCGCCCATCAGTCATTTTCGGCACCGAAGACCAGTTTTTCAACCGCTTCGCAGGGATGACACGGATGAGCCCGTTCCTGCCGCTTGTTGGGGCGGAAACGAAATTTCAACCTGTCTATGTCGATGATGTTGCGCAAGCGGCAGTTCAAGGCGTTCTGGGCAAAGCGTCTGCCGCTGTTTATGAACTGGGCGGGCCAGAGGTAAAGAGTTTCCGCGCCTTGATGCAGCAGATGCTCGACGTAATTCATCGCCGCCGGATCATCATCGGGATGCCTTTCTGGGCGGCGAAAATCATGGCGGGTGTGTTGGATATCGCGAAGTTCGTCAGTTTTCAGTTGTTTCCGAACAATATCCTGACCCGTGACCAACTTAAGAATCTGCGGCGCGATAATGTGGTGGCGGATGACGCCAAAGGTTTTTCGGACCTCGGGATCGAGCCCGCGACGTTGGAGTCGGTTCTGCCAGAATATCTGTGGAAATTCCGCCCCGCGGGTCAGTATGACGATATTCAGAACTCGGCCAAGAACCTGCGCATCTGATCAGCTATATGCAATCACCAGCAGGATTGCTCCGAGGATGACCCGGTAGATCACATAGGGTGTGAAACTGACGCTGCGCAGAAGCCGCATCATCAGGTTAAGCGCGAGCAGAGCCGAAACAAAGGCGAAGGCTGCGGCAATCGCTCCGTCCTTGGCCAGCTGTGTATCTGCCTCACGGACGACATCGATCGAAAGCAGGACGCCCGAAGCGATGATCGTTGGTATCGACATCAGCATGGCAATCCGCGCACCATCTTCGCGTGTATAGCCAAGCTGACGAGCGCCTGTGATCGTAATCCCCGAGCGTGAAGTCCCCGGGATTAAGGCCAACATCTGCCACAGCCCCATGATCATTGCGTCCTTTAAGCCCCAGTCCGAACTACGTTTGGTTTGTACCCCCTTTTGATCCATCCAATACAGCACTAACCCGAAGCCAAGCATCGCCCATCCGATGACGGCGACTGAACGCAGAGCCTGCTCAAGCCCCGTCAGGTACACGATCCCGCCCGCAATGACTGTCGGAATCGTGGCGATGACCAAGCCCAGTGCCAACCGCGCCTGAGGCGTCTCAATTCGTCCTCGGATAATTTGTGGTATCCCGGCTAGGGCTTGTTTCACATCTGACCAGAAATAAAGAATAACCGCGCCAAGTGTTCCTACATGGACGGCGACATCGATTGCCAGGCCTTGATCAACCGCGCCAGTCAGGCGGGGCAACAGGATCAGGTGCCCGGATGAAGATACAGGCAAGAATTCGGTGACGCCCTGAATGATCGCCACAAGAATCAAGTGAAAAAGGCTCATCTGCTCTGCCGGTACCGTGCTCGTTTTGTTGAGAACAATGGGTATAAGCGGGCAACGGGAAAGTGAAGTGCTCAGATAGGTCCGAATCGGAACTAAAAACACGACAAATTTCTCTGAAAAAACATCGAGCGATGCAGTTTTCTCAATATAGGTCAGTATTGTTGACTTTTCATCCAGAGTGACATCACTTAAAGAACCCTGACCAAGCCAATTCATGGAGTCTGACCCGTGGCCAAGCAACCGATGCTGAAATTTGTGCAGATCGATCGTGTCATGCCTGAAAAGCGTGCCGCCAGTGACCGCAAAGAGGACTTCGATGAAATCTATGCCGAGTACGCCGCGGAGAAGGCGGCCGAACAGGCCAGCCGATGCAGCCAGTGCGGAGTGCCCTATTGCCAGTCCCATTGTCCGCTGCACAACAATATCCCTGATTGGCTGAACCTGACGGCAACCGGGCGGTTGGAAGAGGCGTATCAAACAAGCCAGGCTACCAACACTTTCCCTGAAATCTGCGGCCGCATCTGCCCACAGGACCGTCTGTGCGAAGGCAATTGCGTGATCGAGCAATCGGGCCACGGTACGGTCACCATTGGCTCGATCGAGAAATACATCACCGATACAGCCTGGGACAAAGGCTGGGTCAAACCCGTTCAGCCTCGTGCCGAGCGCGACGAAAGCGTGGGTATCATTGGCGGTGGTCCCGGAGGATTGGCAGCGGCGGATATGCTGCGCCGGGCGGGTATTCAGGTCACGGTCTATGATCGATATGACCGTGCGGGGGGGCTGCTGATGTACGGCATTCCCGGTTTCAAGCTGGAAAAGGATATCGTCCAACGCCGAAATGACCTGCTGGCAGATGGTGGTGTTGCATTTGAGCTGAACTGCGATGTGGACGCCGCGAAATTCGCGGAAATCCACGCGAAACATGATGCGGTGATTATTGCAACGGGCGTCTACAAATCCCGTGATCTGTCCATGCCCGGCAGCGGTCTGGGTGGGATTGAAAAGGCGATCGATTTTCTGACAGCCTCGAATCGCAAAAGTTTTGGCGATGCGGTTGATGACTTCGACAATGGCCGCCTGAACGCGGAAGGTAAGAAAGTGGTCGTCATCGGCGGGGGCGATACCGCAATGGATTGCGTGCGCACGTCGATTCGTCAGGGTGCGACGTCGGTCAAATGCCTCTATCGTCGGGACCGCGCCAATATGCCGGGCTCGCAGCGTGAGACCCAGAATGCCGAGGAAGAAGGCGTGATCTTCGAATGGCTTAGCGCACCCAAAGGCTTTACCGGCAATGAGCAAGTAAACGGTGTCATGGTGCAGAAGATGCGTCTGGGCCAGCCCGATGCCTCGGGCCGTCAGGCTCCCGAAGTGATTGAGGGCGCAGACTATGTCGAAGAGGCCGATCTGGTGATCAAGGCGCTTGGCTTCGAACCCGAAGACCTGCCCACCTTATTCGGCCAACCTGATCTGCCTGTGACCCGCTGGGGTACAATCAAAGCTGCGTTCCAGACCGGTGCAACCGAGATGGAGGGCGTTTATGCCATCGGCGACATCGTGCGCGGTGCTTCGCTGGTGGTCTGGGCGATCCGTGACGGGCGCGATTGCGCAGATGCCATAATTGAGCGTTTTAACGCCAAATCCGCCATCGCAGCCGAGTGAAACAAAACGCAAAAGCAATTCGAAAAATCCCAGCGGGTATGCGTTCGAAAGCGAACGCCGACAGATGAACAAAAGCCTGTGTGCCCCCTTGGGAAGAAGGAGACAGCCAATGACCAAATATGATGCCGATTGGGTGCGGGCCGAAGAAGCCAAGCGCAAATGGATGGCAGAAAAAGGTCTCTATTCAGAGGAAGAAGAACATTCCTCGTGCGGTGTGGGCCTTGTTGTGTCCGTCGATGGTAAGCCGTCACGCAAGGTGGTGGATGCCGGGATCGATGCGCTAAAGGCAATCTGGCATCGCGGCGCGGTGGATGCGGACGGTAAAACCGGGGATGGCGCAGGTATCCATGTGCAGATCCCGGTCCCATTCTTCTATGATCAGATTCGTCGCACGGGTCATGAACCAAACTTGGATGAACTGGTTGCTGTCGGTCAGGTTTTCCTGCCCCGCACGGATTTTGGCGCGCAGGAACAGTGCCGGACCATAGTGGAAACCGAAGTTCTGCGCATGGGTTACTATATTTATGGCTGGCGACATGTGCCGGTTGATGTGACCTGTCTGGGCGAAAAGGCCAACGCGACCCGGCCCGAGATCGAGCAAATTCTGATCTCGAACTCCAAAGGCGTGGATGAAGAGACATTCGAGCGTGAGCTCTATGTCATTCGTCGCCGTATAGAAAAAGCGGCGCTGGCCGCAGGAATCTCGGGGCTATATCTGGCGTCGCTGTCTTGCCGGTCGATCATCTACAAAGGCATGATGCTGGCCGAGCAGGTCGCTGTTTTCTACCCCGACCTGATGGATGAGCGGTTCGAGTCCGCTTTTGCGATTTACCACCAGCGCTATTCGACCAACACGTTCCCGCAATGGTGGCTGGCCCAGCCCTTCCGTATGTTGGCCCACAACGGTGAGATCAACACGCTGAAAGGCAACATCAACTGGATGAAAAGCCACGAGATCCGCATGACCTCGGATAGCTTTGGCGTCTATGCCGAGGATATCAAACCGATCATTGCGGGCGGATCGTCGGATTCCGCCGCATTAGACTCGGTATTCGAGGTCTTGGTGCGTGCTGGGCGCTCGGCGCCGATGGCGAAAACCATGCTGGTTCCGGAAAGCTGGTCCAAGCAAGCTATCGAGCTGCCGCAAAGCTGGCGCGACATGTATTCCTACTGCAATTCAGTGATGGAACCTTGGGATGGCCCTGCTGCGCTGGCAATGACGGATGGCCGCTGGGTATGTGCCGGTTTGGATCGGAACGGTCTGCGCCCGATGCGCTATGTGGTAACCGGCGATGGTCTGGTTATCGCGGGGTCCGAGGCGGGTATGGTGCCGATTGATGAGGCCACCGTGACCGAAAAAGGCGCGCTGGGACCGGGCCAGATGCTGGCTGTCGATATGAAAAAGGGCAAGCTGTACCGCGACAAGCAGATCAAGGACAAACTGGCCCGAGCACTGCCGTTTGGCGACTGGGTCGGCAAGATCAACGATCTGGACGAGTCACTTGCGGGCGTGACGGAACACCCGAAATTCATCGGAGAAGAACTGCGCAAGCGTCAGATCGCGGCCGGGTATTCTGTAGAAGATCTAGAACAGATTCTTGCCCCGATGGCAGAGGACGGCAAAGAGGCGCTGGCTTCGATGGGGGATGATACGCCCTCGGCTGTTCTGTCCAAGCAATACCGCCCGCTTAGCCACTTTTTCCGGCAGAACTTCAGCCAGGTGACGAACCCTCCGATCGACAGTTTGCGTGAATACCGTGTGATGTCGCTGAAGACGCGGTTCGGCAACCTTAAGAACGTGCTGGACGAAGACAGCAGCCAGACCGAGATCATCGTTCTGGAAAGCCCCTTTGTCGGCAATGCACAATGGGACACCCTGGTCAATCAACTGGGTTCACCCCTTGCGGAGATCGATTGTAGCTTTGAACCCGGCCGAGGCGCTCTGAGCGCCGCCTTGGCACGTGTTAGAGCCGAAGCAGAGGAAGCCGTGCGCTCGGGCGCGGGTCACTTGGTTCTGTCTGACATGAATTCAGGGCAAGGTCGTGTGGCGATGCCGATGATCCTGGCCACCAGTGCTGTGCATTCGCATTTGACCCGTCAGGGTTTGCGGACCTTTTGTTCGCTGAACGTGCGGTCTGCTGAATGTGTCGATCCGCATTACTTTGCGGTTCTGATCGGCTGTGGCGCGACAGTTGTGAATGCCTATCTGGCTGAAGATTCGCTAGCTGACCGCATTGATCGTGGTCTGCTTGACGGCACCCTGACCGAAAACGTTGCGCGCTATCGCGAAGCCATCGACCAGGGTCTGCTGAAGATCATGGCCAAGATGGGTATTTCGGTGATCTCATCTTATCGCGGAGGTCTGAATTTCGAAGCCGTTGGTCTCAGCCGCGCGATGGTGGCCGAGTACTTCCCGGGTATGACCAGCCGGATTTCCGGCATCGGTGTCACGGGCATTCAGACCAAAGTCGAAGAAATCCATGCCAAAGCGTGGGACAGCGGTCTGGATGTTCTGCCCATCGGTGGTTTCTACAAAGCGCGTAAATCGGGTGAGACCCACGCGTGGGAAGCAACCTCGATGCACATGATGCAAATGGCCTGTAACCGTGCCTCGTACGAGCTGTGGAAGCAGTATTCGGCCAAGATGCAGTCCAATCCTCCGATTCACTTGCGCGATCTGATGGATTTCAAGCCGCTGGGCAAGCCGGTGCCGATCGAAGAGGTCGAATCGATCACTTCAATCCGCAAACGCTTTGTCACTCCAGGCATGTCGCTGGGCGCCCTCAGCCCCGAGGCGCACAAGACACTGAACGTGGCGATGAACCGGATTGGCGCGAAGTCGGATTCCGGCGAAGGTGGTGAAGACCCGGCGCATTTTGTGCCTGAACCCAACGGTGACAACCCGTCGGCCAAGATCAAACAGGTGGCCTCGGGCCGGTTCGGCGTGACCGCCGAATACCTGAACCAGTGCGAAGAGCTTGAGATCAAGGTCGCCCAAGGCGCGAAACCGGGTGAGGGCGGTCAGCTGCCGGGTATGAAAGTCACAGACCTGATCGCGCGTCTGCGGCATTCTACCAAGGGCGTGACCCTGATCTCACCGCCGCCGCACCACGACATCTACTCGATCGAGGATTTGGCGCAGCTGATCTATGACCTGAAACAGATCAACCCGCGCTGCAAAGTGACGGTTAAGCTGGTGGCGTCCTCGGGCGTTGGCACGATTGCTGCCGGTGTGGCCAAGGCGAAAGCCGATATTATCCTTATTTCGGGTCACAATGGCGGCACTGGGGCCTCACCTGCGACCAGCATCAAATATGCCGGCCTGCCATGGGAAATGGGCCTGACTGAAGCCCATCAGGTTCTGGCGATGAACAACCTGCGCGACCGTGTGACTCTGCGGACGGATGGTGGCCTGCGCACCGGTCGTGACATCGTCATGGCCGCGATGATGGGCGCTGAGGAATACGGCATCGGTACCGCCGCCCTGATCGCAATGGGCTGTATTATGGTGCGTCAGTGCCAGTCGAACACCTGTCCGGTGGGCGTGTGTACGCAGGACGAATCGTTACGTGCCAAGTTTACTGGCAACGCGGACAAGGTGGTGAACCTGATCACCTTCTACGCACAGGAAGTGCGAGAACTGCTGGCTAGCCTCGGCGCACGTTCGATTGACGAAATCATCGGTCGTGCTGATCTGCTAGCACAGGTCAGCCGCGGATCGGCGCATCTGGATGATCTGGACCTCAACCCGCTGTTGATCACCGTCGATGGCGCACATGATATCGTCTACAACCGCGACAAGGATCGTAATGCAGTGCCGGATACGCTGGATGCCGAGATTGTGCGCGATGCGGCGCGATTCCTGAAAGACGGTGAGAAGATGCAACTATCTTACGCGGTGCAGAACACGCATCGGACCGTGGGTACACGTGTCTCAAGCCACATCGTCCAGAATTTCGGCATGCGGAACACGTTCCAGGACGATCACTTGCATGTGAAACTGCAGGGTTCGGCCGGCCAGTCGCTGGGGGCTTTTGCCGCTCCAGGTCTCAAGCTGGAGGTCTCGGGTGATGCCAACGACTATGTCGGCAAGGGGCTTTCGGGCGGCATGATCGTCGTACGTCCGCCGCAGGTGAGCCCGCTCAAGGCGGAATATAACACCATCATTGGCAACACCGTCCTATACGGTGCCACCGATGGCCACCTATTTGCGGCAGGCCGCGCAGGTGAGCGGTTCGCGGTGCGAAATTCAGGTGCCAGAGTGGTGATCGAAGGCTGCGGCTCGAATGGATGTGAATACATGACCGGCGGTGTTGCGGTTATTCTCGGCGATATCGGTGCCAACTTTGGTGCGGGGATGACGGGTGGTATGGCTTATCTGTACGACCCCGAAGGCAAGGCCGAAGCGCTGATGAACATGGAGACGCTTGTCACCTGTCCGGTGACAGTGGACCATTGGGAAGATCAGCTGAAAGCAATGATCGAGCGCCATGTCGCGGAAACCAATAGCCGCAAAGCCATTGATATCTTACAGCATTGGGATGTGGAAAAGACCAACTTCCTGCAGGTTTGCCCGAAAGAGATGTTGAACAAGCTCAGTCATCCTTTGACCACCGAAGTGGCGGCGGTTCCTGCAGAATAGGTCTTGAGAGATCTAAATCTTTGGCCCGGCGTGTCGTTCCCAACACGCCGGGTATTCTTTTGTCTGGCCATATTGTTTCCAATTCTTGTGTAATGCCGTGCATAACGCCTAGCTTTAGTCATAGTTTATTCGGGAAATGCAGGCATGCTGCTATCCCAATGATGTGAGTGAAGTGGAATATCGGTGTGCCCACGACGTATACAGACCAGTTTTTTGTGCTCGATCCGGCCAATCCGGGTGCGAACGGAACCGTTGTTGGATCCACGCTGAACGTCGAGTTCTTTGATATCATCGATCAGAATGACGATGATCTGGTCAACCGGCTGAGCGGAGACTCGGTCGACGGATCTGATATCACTGCGTCTTACTTCGATGATATGGTGACGATCGAGTTGCCGGGTGGTGCGCAGGTTACATATACCGGCGTTACCTTCTACCTTGCTGACGGGCGCGAGGTTTTTACCCCAACAGACGGATCGGTTCTGCAGCAAGGCACGTTTGTTTCTTCTTCAGTCACCGATTTTAGCGATGATGGGGCTTCGTTTGGTTCGGTCGATATCGCCAACGGTGATCTCGGTCCGCCCTGCTTTACGCCCGGCACATTGATTAATACCCCCGATGGGCCCCGACCGGTCGAGGACCTGAAACTTGGAGATCTGGTTACGACCGTGGATAGCGGCGCTAAACCTGTGCTCTGGATTGGTCGGACCAAGGTAGCAGCCGAGGGTAAACTGGCCCCAATTCGGTTCGAGACAGGGATGTTCGGGCTCACGCGCCCTCTGCTTGTTTCGCCGCAGCACAGGATACTGATCGATGATTGGCGTGCACCCTACCTGTTTGGCCATGAAGAAGTTCTGATCGCTGCCCATTGTCTTGTGAACGGAACAACAGTCACGCGTGTCGAAGGGGGCGAGGTGGATTATATCCACATTCTGTTCCGGCGACATGAGATCGTGTTCGCCAATGGCGCCAAAAGTGAAAGCTACTACCCGGGACATGCACTGACCCAGGCCGAGCGTCGGACGCAAGCAGAAGTATTGGCCTTGTTCCCGGAGTTGGCGGCGCGCGGAGCAGCCTCAGTCAGAACTGCACGCCCGGTTGTGCGACCGCGCGACGGACAGATGTTGTCGAAATAATCCGTTTCAAATACGCCCTTCGCGGCGTATAGCAAGGCATGGCAAAAAAAGCAGTCCGCAAACCGCGCGGTAAGAAAAAGAGGGCGTCCAGATCAAACAAAACAACAGGCCCCATCGCTCGGATACGGCGCTGGGCCCTTCGTGTTGTTCTGGCGATGGTCGTGGCTTTTGTGTCTTTGGTTCTGATCTATTCAGTCGTGAACCCGCCGGTCACGCATACGATCTGGTCCGAGTGGCGTCGGCTTGGGAAGGTTGATCGCGAGTGGGTGCCGATCGAAGAGATTGCACCGATCATGGCGCGGTCGGTCGTAGCAGCCGAGGATGCCAACTTCTGCCTGCATTGGGGCTTTGATGTCGAAGCGATCCGCGATGCGCTGGAAGATGGCGGCAGCCGGGGTGCATCGACCATCACGCAGCAGGTGGTCAAGAATGTATTTCTCTGGCAAGGGCGCAGCTGGGTCCGCAAGGCGCTTGAAACCTCGATGACTCCGGTTGTTGAAATCGTCTGGAGCAAGCAGCGCATTCTCGAAGTGTATCTGAACGTCGCGGAAACCGGACAAGGGATCTTTGGCGTCGAGGCCGCGGCGCAGAAGTACTATGGGGTAAGTGCGGCAAAGATGTCTCCGACACAAGCGGCGCGTGTGGCGGCGATTCTGCCATCGCCGCGCAACCGGTCGGTTACGGATCCATCGGTGCGGACCCGCAGGCGTGCCGCGTCAATTCTGGATGGAGCGGCCACCATCCGCGCAGATGGACGCGCCGCGTGTTTCGAGGATTGAAACCCAGACCCCTCAGCGGCTAAAGCTTGAAGGGTACTCTACTGGTTCGAATGGAAGTTCATGGCGCGTCTGTTTCACGTTCCCCTCTCGCCCTATTGCCGCAAGGTTCGCCTGTCTTTGGCCGAAAAGAAGATCGAGGTTGAGCTGGTCGAAGAACGATACTGGGAACAGGACCCGGATTTTTTGCGCCGCAACCCGGCGGGTAAGGTTCCTGTGCTGCGACTGGATGGTCAGATCATGGCCGAGAGCGCCGCGATCTGCGAATATATCGAAGAGACCCGACCCGAGCCACCCTTGATGCCTAAAAAAGCCGAAGCACGTTATGAGGTGCGGCGTTTGGTAGGCTGGTTTGATGACAAGTTTCACCACGAGGTGACCTCAAAGCTACTCTATGAGCGGGTGAACAAGAAAGTAACGGGGCAAGGCTATCCGGACAGCAAGAACGTCAAGGAAGGCGCGCGCGCGATCAAGTATCATCTGGATTATATGGCCTGGCTGCTGGATCACCGTCGCTGGCTGGCCGGAGATCAGATGACATTGGCCGATTTCGCCGCGGCGGCGCATCTGTCGGCGCTGGATTACATTTCGGACGTAGATTGGAACCGAAGCTCTGCGGTGAAGGACTGGTACGCCAAGATCAAATCCCGCCCGGCGTTCCGCTCGATTCTGGCGGATCAGGTTCCGGGATTCCGGCCACCGCCACATTACGCGGATCTGGATTTCTGATAGATTGAGGGGTAGGGGGCTGTCCGCCCCCTCTTGGCCATTGGGCCAATTCATCCCCGAAGGTATTTTTGGCCAGATGAAGAGCGGATCGGAGTTGAAACAGCGGTTGGTGGAGCAAGCCTTGTCTGAGGGGTTTGTCGCCTGTCAGGTTTGTCGTCCTTGGGATGTGCCCCTTGTTCCCGAACGGTTGGATGCCTTTCTACAAGCCGGATATCATGGCCAGATGGGCTGGATGGCTGAGCGGGCTCATTGGCGCGGTGATCCGTCTGTGCTGTGGCCTGACGCGCGGTCGGTGATCATGCTTGCGGAGAGCTATACGCCCGAGCATGACCCGACTGCGGTGCTGGCGCATTCCAACTTGGGCGCCATTTCGGTTTATGCGCAGAACAAGGATTATCACGATCTGGTTAAGAAGCGCCTCAAACGATTGGCGCGCTGGCTGATTGCCGAGGGTGGTGGTGAAGTGAAGGTGTTTGTCGATACTGCTCCGGTGCCAGAGAAGGCGCTGGGGCAGGCCGCTGGGCTGGGGTGGCAGGGCAAGCATACCAATCTTGTCAGTCAGGATTGGGGAAATTGGGCCTTTTTAGGGTCTGTTTTCACAACTTTGGATTTGCCTGTGGATGGCGCTGAGGTCGACCATTGTGGCTCATGCCGCGCGTGTTTGACGGCCTGTCCGACCGACGCGTTTCCGGCACCGTATCAGTTGGATGCGCGGCGCTGTATTTCGTATCTGACCATCGAGCATAAGGGGCCGGTGGAGGAAGAGTTGCGCGCGCTGTTGGGCAACCGAATCTACGGCTGCGATGATTGTCTTGCGGCCTGCCCGTGGAACAAGTTTGCGGTCGCGGCCAGTGACCTTCGCTATGCGGCGCGGGAGGAGCTAAAGGCGCCTCCGTTGGCGGAACTGGCGCAGCTGGATGATACAGCATTCCGCGCGATGTTCTCGGGCTCGCCGATAAAGCGGATCGGCCGGAATCGGTTCGTGCGGAACGTGCTTTATGCGATTGGGAACTCAGCGGTGCCGGCGTTACTGCCGGTTGCACAGGCGCTGACCGATGATCCGGATCCGACCGTGGCTGATGCAGCGCGCTGGGCGGCATCCCGGTTGTCGTAAACAGGCTGGACGCGCCGCAGGAAAACGCTACACCCGGTTCTGGCGAACAGATGGAGGACCCGATGGCGTTGGCTTTGGGGGTGGATACGGGCGGAACCTATACGGATGCGGTGCTGATCCGGGATGAGCGCGAGGTGATCGCGTCGGCCAAATCGCTGACCACACGAGCGGATCTAGCGATTGGTGTGGGGCGCGCGGTTTCTGCTGTGCTAGAGACGGCTGATGTGTCTCCGGATCAGATTGGGATGGCATCGTTGTCGACAACGCTGGCCACCAATGCGTTGGTCGAAGGCCAGGGCGGGCGCGTGGCGTTGATCTATGTCGGGTTTCGGGAAAGCGACCTTGAGAAACACGGTCTAAGAGAGGCGTTGAAGGGCGATCCGGCTTTGGTTCTGGCCGGGGGGCACAACTATGCCGGGGGTCAGGTCGCCGAATTGGATGTTGCAGGGCTAGAGGCCTTTTTAGACTCACATTCAGGCATTTCCGGCTATGCGGTTGCGGCACAGTTCGCGACCAGGAATCCGGCGCATGAACTGGAAGTGGCGCGCGTGATTTCCGAGCGTACGGGAGTGCCGGTCACGTGCTCTCATCATCTGTCGGCCAAGCTGAATGGGCCAAAGCGTGCAGTGACCGCCGTGCTGAATGCACGATTGATCGGGATGATCGACCGCTTGATCGGGCGCGCGCAGGATCAGTTGCGCGCGCAGGGCATCACCGCCCCAATGATGGTTGTGCGCGGGGATGGCGCTTTGATGAGCGCCGAGCAGGCGCGGGAGCGTCCGATTGAAACGATCCTAAGTGGCCCTGCGGCCTCTATCGTTGGCGCGCGCTGGCTGACCGAAGCTGAGAACGCGCTGGTGTCCGATATCGGCGGGACCACAACCGACGTCGCGCTGATCAGAGATGGCAAACCTGCCATCGACCCCGCAGGCGCGCAGGTTGGCGGTTTCAGGACCATGGTTGAAGCGGTTGCGATGCGGACTCATGGTTTGGGCGGTGACAGTCAGGTGCATGTGGTGACCGAAGGCTTGGGCGGCGGTGTCTTCCTTGGGCCGCGTCGGGTGCTGCCGGTGTCGCTGATCGCAGCTGAGGCCCCGGATGTGGTACATGCGGCATTAGATGAGCAATTGCGAGCGACGACCGTAGGTGAACATGACACGAGGTTTGCCCGTCGTGTGTCGGGTATCCCCGCCGATGGGGTCGGGCCGCGTGAAACAGTGTTACTGGACCGGTTGGAGGATCGTGTTGTGCCGCTCAGCAGTCTGTTGCAAACCCGGATGGAGCATGGGGCACTGGGTCGTTTGGTGGATCGCGGGATCGTACAGGTCTCGGGTGTCACCCCTTCGGATGCCAGTCATGCTCTGGGGCGGCTTGCGGATTGGGACTGCTCAGCAGCGCTTAAGGCGCTGGAACTGATGGCGCGTAAGCGGGTTGGATCAGGGGACAAGCTGGCAGCATCGCCTGAAGCGCTGGCTCAGCTCATTGTCGATCAGTTGACCGAACAAACCTCATTGACCTTATTAGAGACTGCTTTTGCCGAGGAAAGCCATGGGTTTGACCAGCCTGCAAGAGATCTGGCCCGGCATGTTCTGACGCAGCGCGGGCTGGCGAAACACCGTGGGTTGTTGGCATTGGATGCCGCGCTGAATGTGGATGTAGTGGGCCTTGGGGCTTCGGCCCCCAGCTATTACCCGGCAGTCGGAGAGCGGTTGCATTGCAAGATGGTCCTGCCAAAGCATGCCGGTGTTGCAAATGCCATCGGTGCGGTTGTCGGGCGGCTGACCCTTCGGCGGGCCGGTTCAGTTACGTCCCCGGCCGAAGGCCGCTATCGGGTACATCTGGAAGAGGGGCCGCAGGATTTCTCGGACTCGAATTCCGCTCTACAGTTGCTTGAAGATGTGCTGCGCAACGAGGCTGAGGGCGCGGTGCGCCAAGCAGGTGCCGAGGATATACGCGTGACAGTCGACCGCGATATCCGCACCGCCAAGATTGAGGCGCAAGAAGTATTCGTCGAAGCGTTGATCACGGTTGAGGCGAGCGGACGACCTCGGGTGGCGGTCGGATAGCCCCGCAAGGGGCTATACCGCGCATATCATTCTGCCGCACTGGAGCGTTTTGGCAGCACCCAGTCCGGGCGCGGGAAATGGCAGGTGTATCCGTTGGGGATGCGCTCTAGGTAATCTTGATGCTCGGGCTCGGCTTCCCAGAAATCGCCGACGGGTTCGACTTCGGTCACCACATTGCCGGGCCAAATGCCGCTGGCGTTGACATCGGCAATTGTATCTTCAGCCACCTGTTTCTGGGCATCGTCCACATAGTAGATCGCCGAGCGATAACTCATTCCGCGGTCATTGCCCTGACGATTCAGGGTGGTCGGGTCGTGGATCTGGAAAAAGAACTCTAGCAGATCGCGATAGGTGATCTGGGTCGGGTCGAACCAGATTTCGATCCCTTCAGCATGGGTGCCGTGGTTGCGATAAGTTGCGTTTGGCACATCGCCACCGGTGTACCCGACGCGGGTGCGCGAGACGCCGGGCAATTTGCGGATCAGGTCCTGCATGCCCCAAAAGCAGCCTCCGGCCAGAACGGCGCGTTCATCGGTCATCAGATATCCTCCACATGGATCAGAAATTCGCCATACCCTTCGGCCTCCATCTCGTCGCGATGAATGAACCGCAGCGAGGCGGAATTGATGCAATAGCGTAGCCCGCCATGTTCGCGGGGGCCATCGGGAAACACGTGGCCCAGGTGGCTGTCGCCGTGTTTCGAGCGGACCTCGGTCCGGATCATGCCATGAGTGGTGTCGCGAAACTCTTCGACATGTTCATGTATGATTGGCTTGGTGAAACTGGGCCAGCCGCAGCCGGATTCGTATTTGTGGGTCGAGGCGAACAACGGCTCGCCCGAGACGATATCCACGTAGATGCCCGGTTCCTTGTTGTTCAACAGCTTGCCAGTGCCCGGGCGTTCGGTGCCGCTGCGCTGGGTGACGTGAAATTCTTCAGGTGAGAGGGCCGCAATGACCTCGGGGTCTTTGGTATAACGGGACATGGATCCTCCGGTGTTTGAATGATGATGTCCTATTTGGGCATAGATGCGTAGGAATCAAAACCATATTACAGCGCGCTCGCGGGTCTGTGCAGTTGATCCAAACGAATGCACAGCGCGTATGATTTATAACAGGAGGTGAAGTGATGTTCCGTATGGCTCTGTTGACTGCTCTGATCTTGTTGGGCAAAGCCCTTCAGGCGGCACCACTGACGGGCGAATTTTCATCAATCGATGGCGGGACATTATCACTGGAAGACTGGCGCTGACAGCCCGTGCTTGTGGTCAACACGGCGTCGCTTTGCGGCTTTACCGGACAATACGCAGCGTTGCAGGAGCTGCACGAAACATATGAAGTACGCGGGCTGGTGGTACTGGCGGTCCCGTCGAATTCGTTCAAACAAGAGCTGGCGTCGTCGAAAGAGGTCAAGAATTTTTGCGAACTAAATTATGACCTTACGCTTCCGATGACGGATATCACTCCAGTGAAAGGTTCGGATGCCCATCCGTTTTACCGAGCTGTTGCTGCGCAGACTGGCTTTGTCCCGAAATGGAACTTTAACAAAGTGCTTATTGGCCCCGAGGGTGAGGTCGTTGCCACCTATGGGTCAAGCACCAAGCCAAATGCGCCTAAATTGATAGATCAGGTCGAGGCGTTACTGCGCTGACCGGGTTCGCGCGACAGCTGTACGGCAAGAATTCCCAGCGTTGTGATCAGAACCCCCACCGCATCCAATGGGCCCAACTTCTCACCCAGTAAAATGGCGGCGATGGTCACGCCGAATACCGGGTTGAGGAAATGGAACGTTGCTGCACGGATCGGGCCGATGCGATCCAGTAGCAGGAACCAGATGAAAGTTGCCAGAAGGCCCGGGAATAGCGTGGTGTAGGTAAAAGCCAGCATAAAAGGCAGTGTGGCGTGGATATGAATAGACTCGAACACCGGGGCGGCGAGAAACAGCACCGCCGATCCGATAAGCATCTGCAGCCCAACCACCATCATGAAGTTACCGCCCGAAGTCGCCCCCCGAACAGCCAAGGTGGCAAAGGTCAGCGCCAGCGCCCCGATTCCGCAGAGCAGAACCCCGAACAGATCGACACCAGCGTTAATCCGGCTACCCATGATTAGCGCGACACCGACAAAACCTGCCAGCAAGCCGACGATGCCCAGCGGGCGTATCCGCTCACCCAATAGCAGCCAGCCGGCTAGGGCTACCAGCAGGGGCATAGTCGAGGCGATGATCGCCGCGACCGAAGCCTCGACTGTCTGCATCGCATAGAAGTTTAGACCCAAATAAAGGGCATTTTGGCAGATTCCGAACAGAATAGTGGCGCGCCATTGGTTGCGAGTCAGGCGCCAGCTTTGCCCCATGGCGCGTGCGATCGCCACGCCAATTAGTCCCGAAATCAGAAATCGCAGCGCCAACGAGAACAAAGGCGAGGCATCGGCAACGATGATCCGCGCCGAGCTGAAGGCCGAAGACCAGATGAGGGCGAAAACAAGCCCCATGGCGATGGCGCGCAGGTCCATTACGGCCTCCTGATGAAATTCGGGCGACTGTTCCTGATTTTAACATGAGCTGCAAGGACCCATTGCGTCGAATAGCGGGGTCGCCCGATAGTTGGCATCAATGAGCTTGCGCGCAATGAGAATGAGCAGAGCTTTTGTAGAAAAGCGCTGCTCATCATTATGATTCAGCTTGTCGCTTGATTCAGGCGAAAAAGCTAAGATCGTCCATCGAGAACCAACCCGCGTTCTCGACATGGTCATTGGTAATTTCACCTCCCGATGCAACGAACTCGACGTGATCAATATCGCGCCAGTCAAACTCGTGTGTGACGTGATCGAATGTCAGATCGACCTCTGCAGAGTGCACCAGCTCATCGCCATTATAGGCATTGATAGTGACTTGGTTTGCCCAGTTCGATTCAGGTATATACGTGGTGTCCGATCTGGAAGCATTGGCCAAGGAAACGCTGTTGAAGTTGAATTCTTCGCCATCGCTTTTCGAGAAGCCGACAGTTGCCCCCCAGGAATTGAACGCCTCCAGGTCGGGGTCGGGGTTTGAGCCACCGTATTCGTATGGGGTTAGAATACCATCAGTGTTGCTCTGCCCTTTGCTAACACTTGCAATAAATGCACCATTCAGCACCTGATCACTGTCATTGATGCGGGTTCCGTCATTGAAATCCAGCACGAACTCTTCAAGCGGGTCAGGCGCGGTCAGTTCCGGGAAGTATTGGAGCAAGGATTCAGGGATGTCCTCGACCTTTTTATACAAAGAAATCTCTTTCCCGCCTGCGTCTGGATAGCTGGTGACCTTCAATGCCCAAGAAGCACTGTCGTCCCCGTCCAGTTGCAGCACGTCAGAACGTTTTCCATCCGCATAAAGTGTAACGGTTACGTCCCCATTATCTTTCTCCAGCCGACGTTCCGAGATTTGTCCGTCCTGATAGGTGGTCGTGATCGAATCCCAGGATTTCGCTTCCAGCTCATCGGTCTGGCTGATGCTGACGCGCTGGCCATCTGACCAGACCTCGTGTTTCACGACTCCATTGTCATATGTCGTTGTCTTTCAGATTTCTTTCCACTGCCATCAAATGAGGTGCTGATGGTTTCCCACGACTTTATGTCGCTTCCGTCTGTCTGCGTTACGTTGCTATGCTGTCCGTCTGCCCACGTTTCCTGTTTGACAATTCCATTGTCATAGGTGGTCGTCCGTCCGGTTGTCTCTCCGTTGACATCGAAGAACGTGTCGATCCGATCCCAGGATTTGGTTTGTAGAAAGTCCTGAACAGTACTGAAATGACCGGGCGCGAAGGCTTCAACCGTCCGGGCACCATTATCGTTTGTTATCGTGCGGCCTACGATATTGCCCGACGCATCATAGCGTAGAACGATCTGGTCCCAGGGTTTTGCACCGTCTCCGAAAAACCCATCTTGGATGAGAATCTCATTCGGAACACCATTTTGAAAGGTCTCGGTCACGCGGATACTGTCTGGATAAACCGTTCCGCGTTCGGTCATTATGCCATTGGCGTCATAGTCAATGAACCGATTATCAAAGCCCAATGCCTCTTCTGTTCCGACATAAAATTCCTGACGCAAAACGCCGTCTTCGTAAGTCCCGAAGACCTCGTATCCGGCATCAAAAGTCGTCCGCGTTGCAACGACAACATCGTCTTCAATCGTGTATTGGATGCTTGCCCAGTCGAATTGATTTTCTGTATCGAATTCAGTGGTTTGATATCGTGCCAAAAATCGAGATTCCTCAATAATACTTCCCATTAAGCGAGTGGATGAGGAATATGACACAACTATGGCGATATCTGCAAAAACTCGATATTAATCAGATGTTTACATAGCTTATTCAGGCAAAAAAGGGCCGCCCGGTGGCGACCCCTTCGATCTTGCGATCTGTCTTCGGCGAATTAGCCGTTGACGCTGTCTTTCAGAGCTTTCGCGATGGTCATTTTGACCACTTTGTCGGCTTCTTTCTTGAACTGCTCGCCGGTGGCGGGGTTGCGCACCATGCGCTCGGGGCGCTCGCGGCAGTAGATTTTGCCAACGCCGGGCAGGGTGACGGCACCACCGGCCGAAACTTCGCGAGTGATCAGGCCGGTCATGGCCTCCAGCGCAGCATTTGCGGATTTCTTGTCAGTTCCCATTTCCTCAGCGAGAGCAGCCACCAGCTGAGTCTTTGTCATAGGCTTTGCCATTTCTTGGTCTCCTTAACGTGCCCGATCTATAGGGCCTCACCGCGTAACTGTAACGGGATATTGTGGCTGAACACAACGAATAGTAGCACTAAAAACCCCAAAAATAGGGGAAATTCGTTGCTTTTTTGCTTCAGAGAAAGGCCGTTTCGTCAAACGAACGCAATTTCCGGCTGTGTAACCGTTCCAGCGGCATGCCGCGCAAGTGCTCCATCGCCCGGATTCCGATCGCCAAATGACGACTGACCTGAGTGGTATAGAACGCCGAAGCCATGCCGGGAAGCTTTAATTCACCATGCAAGGGCTTATCCGAGACGCACAGCAAGGTGCCGTAAGGAACGCGGAACCGATAACCGTTGGCTGCGATTGTTGCACTTTCCATATCCAGCGCAATCGCACGGGACTGGCTGAGTCGTTGCACCGGGCCGGACTGATCGCGTAGCTCCCAATTGCGGTTATCGACCGAGGCGACTGTACCTGTTCGCATGATACGTTTCAGCTCGTAGCCTTCCAACTCGGTTACCTCGGCCACAGCCTGTTCCAGCGCGACCTGGACTTCGGCCAGCGGTGGGATCGGCACCCAGACGGGCAGGTCGTCGTCCAGCACTTTGTCCTCGCGCAGGTAGGCATGTGCCAGTACGAAATCCCCAAGCGCCTGCGTGTTGCGCAGACCGGCGCAGTGGCCGACCATCAACCAGGCGTGCGGGCGCAGAACCGCAATGTGGTCGGTGGCCGTTTTGGCATTCGATGGCCCGACGCCGATATTGACCAGCGTGATCCCAGACCCATCCGCGCGTTTCAGGTGGTAGGTTGGCATTTGCGGCAGTTTAAGGGGCTGTTCCAGTACGGCTTCGGCGTCCGTGATCTCAACATTCCCGGTCGAGACAAAGCTGGTATAGCCGCTGTCGGGATCAGCGAGTTGCGCCCGTGCGTAGCTCTCAAATTCCGAGACATAGAACTGATAGTTGGTGAACAGCACGTGGTTCTGGAAATGACCGGGGTCAGTCGCGGTGTAATGCGAAAGCCTTGCCAACGAATAGTCCACGCGCTGGGCCGTGAACAGCGCAAGGGGCCCGGCTTCGTTTTCCAGCTCGTGCACGCCATTCACGATATCGTCGTTTGTTGTATTCAGGTCCGGTACATCGAACGCATCGCGCAGAGTGAACCCAGCTGCACCCTGATGCGGGACAACCAGATCCGGGTTATTGGCGACAGCGAAATGGACCGGGATCGGCGTTTCCGAAGCTCCGATTGTGACCGGTTGATCGTGGTTCTTGATCAAAAGCGCGATCTGCTGGGTCAGGTAGGACCGGAACAGATCGGGGCGCGTCACTGTCGTGGCGTGCGTGCCCGGCTCGGACACGTGACCGAAGCTCAGCCGGCTGTCGACCTGCGCGTAAGACGAGGTCCTGATCCGGATTTCGGGGTAGAACGCCCGAAACCTTTCGGTAGGAGCGCCGTTCTTAAGTGCATTTGCAAACCTATCGCACAGGAATTTTGTCGCCTGTTCATAGAGCTCTTCCAAACGTGCGACAGCTGCAAGCGGATCGCTAAATTTCTCGGGGTTGGGAACGTCAGGTGTTCGGATAGTAGTCATGCAAGGGGTTCCAGAAGGTCGATCTTTTCGAATGTACGTACGTCCACCAGCCCAAGGTCCGAGATCCGCAGTTCAGGAATCACAACCAGGGCCAGCAGAGAATGCTGCATATATGCGTTGTTAAGCTGACAGCCGCAGGTCTTCATCGCCTCGACCATTTGTTCTGCTTTGGCGGCAACCTCAGTCGCTGGGTTGTCGGACATCAGGCCTGCGATCGGCAGTTCCACCAAGGCCAGTTCCTCGCCATCGCGAAAGATTGTGATGCCTCCGCCCACTTCGGCCAGCCTGTTCGCTGCCAGCGCCATCTGTTCACGGTCGGTGCCGACAACAATCATATGGTGGCTGTCATGCGCAACGGTCGAGGCCATGGCCATTTTGCCTTGATACCCAAAGCCCGAGACAAAGGCGTTGGTCACACCTCCGGTAGCGCGATGCCGTTCGACCAATGCGATTTGGCACACATCGCCTTCGCCTTCAACAAGCCCTTCGATAATCGGTAGCTCGGATTTCAACGCTTGCGTTGGAGCTTGGTTTTCAACCACCCCGATCACGTTGGCCGTGACACGGTTCGCTCCGGCAGGGGCTGCGATTTCAAAGTCTGTCGAGGTCAGCGCATGCCCTAGGTGTACTGTATTTCGCGCCTTAGCGGGCCAGTTCAGATGCGGGCATTCGACCGTTACCGTCCCGTTTTCAGCCACAATCTGACCGCGCGCGACCACGGTTTCGATCGGAAGCTCTACCAGATCAGAACTCAGGATAATGTCAGCGCGCCGCCCGGGTGTGATCGAGCCGATCTCGCGTTCCAATCCAAAATGGGTCGCCGTGTTGATCGTCGCCATTTGCAGCGCAACCAGAGGATCGCAACCGCAGGCTATCGCATGCCGTACCACGCGGTTCATATGGCCATAGTTGACCAGTGTGCCCGAATGACAGTCATCCGTGCACAGAATGAAGTTCCTCGGGTCCAGCCTTTTCTCTGTCACTGCGGTGATCTGGCTTTCTACATCATACCAAGCCGATCCCAGCCGCATCATAGACCGCATCCCCTGACGGACCCGAGCTATCGCGTCTGCCTCGCAGGTGCCCTCATGGTCATCAGCAGGGCCGCCGGCGACATATGCCGCGAAATCAGACCCTAAATCAGGCGAAGCATAGTGCCCGCCAACAATTTTCCCGGCGCGCTGTGTGGCTGCGATCTCTGCCAACATTTTCGGATCGCCATGAATGACACCGGGAAAGTTCATCATCTCGCCCAGTCCGATGATACCGGGCCAAGACATCGCCTCGGCCACATCCTCGGCGGTGATCTCATACCCTGTGGTCTCAAGCCCCGGTGCTGAGGGTGCACAGGACGGCATCTGGGTGAAGATGTTCACCGGCTGCATTAGTGCTTCGTCATGCATCAGGCGCACGCCTTCCAACCCCATCACGTTTGCGATCTCATGCGGGTCGGTGAACATCGATGTTGTGCCATGCGGAATGACTGCGCGGGCAAATTCTGCCGGGGTCAACATGCCCGATTCGATATGCATATGCGCATCGCATAACCCCGGCACCAAATAGCGACCGTGCGCCTCGATGATCTGAGTCTCAGGACCGATACAATGCGCGGCGTCCGGCCCCACAAAAGCAACGCGCCCCGCAGCGATCGCCACGTCATGGTCAGGCAGGGTTTCGCGGCTATGCACATTGACCCAGACGCCGCCACGGATCACCAAATCGGCAGCCTCGCGGCCAGCAGCAACAGCAATGAGACGAGGGGCGGTATCGGGCCAACTTGGGAAGGGAGTGTATTCCATGGCCCAACTTTCCCGAATGCGGCGCAAGGTGCAACCCCCACTATTAAGGTATCATGGAATCATCACAAAACCTGCCATCCGCAGCGCGCCAGCGCTGCCACGCCCAACCAGAGGAGATGCCCAAAGGGCATCAAAGATGGGCGGGAGCGACCCGCGATTAGTTGTGGCGATCGGCTTCAATCTCTGCGCGCAGCCAGTCGACAAACGCCAACGCGCCCGGCGTTTCCTCGGCTTGGGGCGATAGCAATAGATAATAGGCCTCAGGCATTGCGGCGCGATGGATGAACGGCGCGATCAGGCGGCCTTCTTCAATCAACCGTTTTGCGATCATGTCGTGGGCTAAACACAAGCCTCCTCCGGCCATCGCAACTGACAGGCTGACCAGATAGGTCGTCGAATAGGTTACCTTGGGTTTTTGCCAAGTTAGACTCTGATCTGAGATCCAACTCTCCCAATTCGACAACAAATTTGAACAGTCGAACAGGGGCTGTTCCTGCAGGGTTTCCAGCGTCACCGGGAAATCGGGGGCACAGACAGGATAATAGTGATCTGTTCGCAGCAATTCCGTGCGCACCGTATCGGCCGGGCGCAGCGAATAGCGGATTTCCACCGCCGCGCCTTCGGCCATTTCGCGAGGCTCCCATAGTTCGGTGAAGATGTTCAGATGTACATCCGGATGCAGTGCCCGAAACCGGGGTAGGCGCGGAGCCAGCCAGTTGACGGCAAATGTGATATTGCTCTGGACCTGAACTGCGTTTTGTTGTGCGCCCGTGACGGCTTGTGTCCCCCTTACCAGAGTTCGAAAGGCTTCGCGAACGACCGGCAGATAGGTGATACCAGCTTCGGTCAGCTCCAATGCACGCGGGCGACGTAGGAATAATGGCTGACCCAGATAGCCCTCTAGTGATTTGATTTGCTGGCTGACTGCGCTTTGCGTCATGTTCAAATCCCGCGCCGCCCCGGTGAATGATAAATGACGGGCTGCAGCTTCAAATGTGCGCAGCCAGCCGAGCGGAGGAAGTGATTTCTGCATGCTTATAACTCTGCCAGTAGTTTTACTAATGAACTAGGCTTGTTTTTTTCGTTGGTCAAACGTTTGCGGCGAAGGCACGATTTCCAGAAATCGAATACCCCGCGAAGGAGCCCGGCATGAGCGTTACAAACCTGCGTCCCAACATCGATCATTGGTCCGAACGCGTGGAGATGGCCGCCGCATTCCGCTGGACCGAACGGTTGAACATGCATGAAGGGGTGGCGAACCATTTCAGCCTCGCGGTGAATGAAGACGGCACGCAGTTCCTGATGAATGCCAACCAGATGCATTTTGCGCGTATCAAGGCGTCAAATCTGCTGCTGCTTGATGCCAATGACAAAGATGTCATGGATCAGCCCGGCGCACCGGACCCAACGGCTTGGGGGCTGCACGGATCGATCCACCGCCATTGCCCACATGCGCGCTGCGTGATGCACGTGCATTCGATTTTTGCGACGGTTCTTGCCTCGCTGGCAGACAGCACCTTACCGCCGATCGATCAGAACACCGCAACTTTCTTCAATCGCTACGTAATCGATGAAGAATTCGGAGGTCTGGCTTTTGAAAACGAAGGTGAGCGCTGTGCCGCGATGCTGTCGGACCCGAAAAAGAAAGTCATGATCATGGGCAACCACGGGGTTTTGGTGATCGGCGACAGTCCGGCAGATGCCTTTAACAGACTCTATTATTTTGAACGCGCCGCAGAAACGTACATTCGTGCTCTTCAAACCGGGCAACCTTTGCGCGTTCTGTCCGATGAGATTGCTGAGAAAACCGCGCAAGAGCTTGATGAATATCCCGGTCAGGCCGAAGCACATTTACGCGAAATCAAATCTGTTCTGGATGCCGAAGGCTCGGATTACGCAACCTGAAGCGCACTGTTAGGAGTTTCAGCCATGACCGATATACATGATGCAGAAGCCGCCCGATGGAATTACCGCCCCGAAGGGCCCGTCGGTTTGAACCCTTTGTTCAACTGGCCGCCGCGTCCTGCGGCTATCCTGAACTGGTACAAAGGGGCTTGGCTTCCCCTTACGTCGCTGACGCTTTGCATGGTGATGGCTTTTGCCGCCTATTTCGTGTTTTTACCTCCATTAGAGACCATGCAGAGTTTCGCGCCCGGCTGGATGTTCCGTATTTGGCTGCTGAACATGGTGCCTCAGATCATGATAGCAGGAGGTCTGCATTGGTGGCTTTACATGCGCAAAGGGCAGGGCATGTACAAGAAATTCGACCGGCGTGATCTGACACGTGACAATGGGCCGTTTACCTTTCGAAATCAGGTTTTGGATAACATCTGGTGGACGCTGGGAAGTGCGATGACTGTGGCGACGGTCTATCAGTGGCTGATCTACTGGGCCATGGCGAATGGCTATGCGCCAGTGATAACCTGGGCCGTGGCCCCCGTTTGGTTCGTGATCTGGATGCTTTTCATCCCGATGTGGTCAGGGCTTCATTTCTACTGGGTGCACCGATTGGAACATCACCCGAAACTCTACAAGCACGTTCATGCTGTGCACCATCGTAACGTCAATATCGGACCATGGTCGGGAATATCGAACCACTGGTATGAAAACCTTCTCTATTTCACCACCTACTTCATCCATCTGATTGTACCCTCGCATCCGCTGCATCTGCTGTTTCACGCCTACTTCCAGCAGATCAGCCCGGTACTGTCTCACTCGGGTTTCGAAAAGCTGAAGGCTGGTGAAACGGATGCCGCGCGGGCAGGGGACTTCTTCCACCAGCTTCATCACCGGTATTTCGAGTGTAACTACGGCACATCCGAGATTCCGTTCGACAAGTGGTTCGGCACTTATCACGATGGTTCAGCCGAGGCGACAACGCGGACACGGGCTTTCAAGAAGCAGATGTATACTTAGATCACTAGGGCGTTCTGCCCCGCCGAGTTCTGCATAGGTCCGTATATGACCTACGCAGAGCTTTGGTCAGGTTTTCTCAAACAACGCGATCAAAGCGACGTCATCTTTGTTAGGGCCGGCAGCAAGATCGCCATAAATCCGGACCTGCGTTAACGATAAGTCTCTGATCTGATCCGCTTCGAGGCGGCGGAAGGTATCGGCGAACCCGAGCGCCTCAAAGTGTTTTGCGTTGATCGACAGGGCGAACTGCGCACCGTGGCGTGCGACGCGCAAGAGCGCTGGCAAAACTTCTGGCCCAAGATGGCCATGGGTGAACGTTCCGGACGAGACGACACCGGCATAGCTGCCGCGCGGAACCGGCAGGCCCTGATTGAGATCGGCTTCGATCGCGTCGCGATAGATATCCTTGCGCATCGCCTCGTCCAGCATTTCGGCGCTGATATCGGTGGCGTCGATCGGACCCACGCCCAACCCGGCCAGAATAGCTCCGCATAACCCCGTGCCCGCGCCTACATCCAATACCGGGCCTTGTCCGCCTGCACCCACAAAAGCGCGCGCCGTGTGGATGTGGAGTTGATAGTCCTCAAGCGCTGCGAAACTGTCGTCATATTCCCCTGCCCATTCCGCATAAAGGCGCTTGTTCTCCTCGGGCGATTTCAGGGAGTAGGCTGCGTGCAAGTCAGGTGTCTTTTTGGTCATTTCTCAATGAATGCGCATCAGAGGATTCGAATCAAGTGCGTCCATCCGGCGCTTGCATCCACGTGCCGGGCAGATCATCAAAGGGACCATGACACAGACACTATTCTCCTTCGGCCACGGCTATTCTGCCCGAGCGATATCGAGGCAACTGGATCCAACCACATGGCGGGTCATCGGAACCACGCGTGATTCCCAGCAACTTGAGACAATCCGCGACTCGGGCGCCGAGCCTTGGGTCTGGCCGGGGGATCGGCCTGATCTGGATGGGGTGACGCATCTGCTTGTCTCTACAGCACCCACAGCCGATGGTGATCCGGTGCTGGCGGAATTGAAGGATGAGATCGCCGCGCGGATCGGACAGTTCAAATGGGTCGGCTACCTGTCGACCACAGCCGTTTACGGGGATCACCAGGGAGGCTGGGTGGATGAGACGACGCCCGCCACACCGACGGCTGAACGTGGCCGTTGGCGCGTGCGTGCCGAGGAGCAATGGGGCGGCATTCCGGGCCTGCCCTTGCATATCTTCCGACTGGCAGGGATTTACGGGCCGGGTCGCGGGCCGTTTTCAAAGCTGAAACGCGGAGGGTTGCGGCGGATCATCAAGCCGGGCCAGGTATTTTCGCGCATTCATGTTGACGACATCGCACAAGTTTTGATCGCGTCGATGGCCAAACCCAATCCGGGTGCGATCTATAATGTCTGTGATGATGAACCGGTGCCTCCGCAGGACGTGATCGGCTATGCCGCCGAGTTGCAAGGTCTGCCGATGCCACCTGCGGTTCCGTTTGATGAGGCTGATCTGACTCCGATGGCGCGCAGTTTCTATAATGAGAACAAGCGCGTTCGGAATGATCGGATCAAGGATGAACTGGGCGTCTCATTGCTCTATCCGAACTACCGTGTAGGGTTGGAAGCACTGATGCAGCATCAGAAGGATGCCACTTGATCGCCGCGCCTTGCCAAGAAACCGGCACGGATTGTATGGGATTTCGATGAAAGACCGCTCTGTCCCGCTGAACATTACCGTTTCGACCCTGACCCGGCAGCGGCCCGAGATGCTGGCCGCTTTGGTTCGAAGCTGGGGAGAGATGAAGCTGCCGCCCGACTGCTCGGTGCGATGTTTGGTGGTGGAAAACGACAGCTCAGCGCTCAGCGAAGGTACCGTGCAGGCAGTAGGGGAGAAGCTGCCTAATGGAGCAAGTCTGAACTATGTCCTTGAGACCGAACTCGGCATCCCGTTCGGACGCAACCGAGCCGCGCGCGAAGCGTTGGAGAATGGCTCGGATCTGCTCTGTTTTGTCGATGATGACGAGGTGGTGGCGGTCGATTGGCTTGAACGGTTGGTCGCCGGGTATCGCAACAGCTCTGCCGTGCTACTGGGCGCTCCGCTTCGTGCGGCGGGGCCATCGGGGCAGGAGACCGCGATTCAGCGGCTGATGTTGCGCAATATCAGCAACCGTTACCTCGACAAGGAAAACGCAGCCGCCAAGAAAGCCACGCTGAACGATACGGGCGGCGTGACCATTGTGACCAACAATTGGCTGGGCGAGACACGTCTGTTCAGCGAAACCGGCCTTTGGTTCGATGAAACCATGCGGATGACCGGGGGGACGGATGCAAAGTTCTATGCCGAGACCGTTGCTGCAGGCTTACCGGTCGGCTGGGTGCCCGACGCTTTTGTGTACGAGACCATTCCTCCCGAAAGGTTGTCATTCTGGTATCAGACCGCCCGGGGAAGGGACCAGTCCAACACCCATATGCGCCGTAAGCTTGATCAGAAGCCAACAAAGGCGATCTTGGGGTTTTTGAGCACCCCCTTCCGCTTGTTGGCGCTGTTAGGGGCAATCCTTCTGTTTCCGTTCCAACCAGATCGGCGATTGATCCAGATCGCCCGAACGGTTGGGTGGCTTGTCGGGGTATTGGGAATTCCCTTCGGCTATAAATCGGCCCTTTATAAGAAGGTCAGTGGCCACTGAATCTGGGCCGGTCAATCCGTTTTGCGCTAGACTCAGTTCAGTCGTTTCATGCGCGGCCATCATCGGAAGTTTATTTGCGTCCACTCTCTCTTGTGCCCGACTTGCGAGGCACGGTGAAGCTTGGTGGTGCAATCGCAATCACGCGCTTCAGGGTCAGGCTGCGCGCAGATGTTCAAGTGATAGCTCTGGATTATCAATATCATCAAAAAACAAAACTTATATGAATGGCTTGGATTTGCTAAATCTACATCCAAACAGAAAGAACGAGTCGTTAATGCTATTTCCTACAATGAAGGCAGGGCCGATCTGCGCGATCCCGCGTAACGCCCATTCCAAGGACGAGCGCAAAAACACTCAAGACCCCTGTTTCTCGTTTCAAAGTTAACCGCGCGACGCACACATCTAGCCAGGACTGGAGATCGATATGGACGGAAGTGATACCCCCAACATGGGCAAATGCCCGGTAATGCATGGCGCCGAGGCCCGGTCCAACCGGGATTGGTGGCCGAACCAACTGAACCTGTCGATTCTGCACCAGCATAGCCCTGCATCGAACCCGATGGGCGAGACATTCGACTATGCCGAAGAGTTCAAGAAGCTCGACCTGAAGGCACTGAAGGAAGACCTGTATGCGCTGATGACAGATTCGCAAGATTGGTGGCCCGCAGATTATGGTCACTATGGCGGTTTGTTCATTCGTATGGCCTGGCACGCAGCGGGCACCTACCGCACGGCAGATGGCCGCGGTGGCGCATCGACCGGCAATCAGCGGTTCGCGCCTCTGAACAGCTGGCCGGACAATGGCAACCTGGACAAGGCGCGCCGTCTGCTTTGGCCGATCAAGCAGAAGTACGGCAACCAGATCTCGTGGGCTGACCTTTACATATTGGCGGGCAACTGCGCGATCGAATCCATGGGCGGTACGACCTTTGGATTCTCCGGTGGTCGCGAAGACATCTGGGCACCTGAGGAAGACATTTATTGGGGTGCCGAGACCGAATGGCTGGCCCCAACTGAGAACCCGCACAGCCGCTATTCGGGCGAACGTGATCTGGAAAACCCGTTGGCCGCTGTGCAAATGGGTCTGATCTATGTGAATCCCGAAGGTCCAGATGGTCAGCCAGATGCCTTGGCTTCAGGTCGCGATATTCGCGACACCTTTGGCCGAATGGCGATGAATGACGAAGAAACCGTTGCTTTGGTTGCGGGTGGTCACACCTTTGGTAAGGCCCACGGCGCCGGTGATCCCAGTCTTGTCGGTCCCGAACCCGAGGCCGCCCCGATGGAGGCGATGGGCTTTGGCTGGATCAACGACTTTGGCAGCGGCAAGGGTGATGATACCACCACCAGCGGCATCGAGGGTGCCTGGACCGCAAACCCGACCAAGTGGGACAACGGCTACTTCGACCTGCTGTTTGGCTACGACTGGAACCTGACCAAGAGCCCAGCGGGCGCGTGGATCTGGGAACCTGTTGGGGTCAAGGAAGAGGACATGGCCCCGGCAGCGGGTGATCCATCGAAAAAGGTCAAGACTATGATGACCACCGCCGACATGGCGATGCGCATGGACCCGATCTATGGCCCGATCTCGAAGCGCTTCCACGAAAACCCGGACGAATTTGCCGATGCCTTTGCTCGCGCGTGGTTCAAACTAACCCACCGCGACATGGGTCCGCGTGCGCGTTATCTTGGAGCCGAGGCTCCCAGCGAAGAGCTTATTTGGCAAGACAACGTCCCGGCCGTCGATCACGCGCTTATTGACGACGCTGATGTAGCCGATCTGAAAGCCAAGATACTCGCGACGGGATTGTCTATCTCAGATCTGGTGTCGACCGCATGGGCTTCGGCCTCGACCTTCCGGGGATCGGATATGCGTGGCGGTGCCAACGGTGCGCGCGTTCGTCTGGCCCCGCAGAAGGATTGGGAGGTCAACGAACCGCTGAAACTGTCCAAGTCGCTGGATGCGCTGGAAGGCGTTCAGAAAGCGTTCAATGACGCACAGTCTGGTGGCAAGAAGGTCTCATTGGCCGATCTCATTGTCTTGGGTGGTGGTGCTGCCATCGAAAAGGCAGCCAAGGCCGCAGGTCATGACGTTGATGTTCCCTTTAGCCCCGGCCGCACCGATGCTTCGCAAGAGCAGACGGATGTCGAGTCTTTCGCGGTGATGGAACCGATAGCGGACGGTTTCCGCAACTACCTGCACAAGGAATACTCGGTTCCGGCCGAGGCCCTGCTAGTGGACAAAGCGCAACTGTTGACGCTGTCGGCACCGGAGATGACTGCGCTTGTAGGTGGGATGCGTGTGCTGGGCACAAACTTTGACGGAACTTCTCATGGTGTGCTGACCGAACGGGTCGGCACGCTCAGCACCGATTTCTTCGTGAACCTGCTGGATATGGGCACCGAATGGAAACCATCCGGTGACGGCGTCTATGAAGGCCGCGACCGCGCAAGTGGTGACGTGAAGTGGACAGGTACCCGCGTGGATTTGGTCTTTGGGTCGAACTCGCAGCTGCGGGCACTGGCTGAGGTCTATGGTCAGGACGACGCAGGTGGCAAATTTGTCTGCGATTTCATCTCGGCCTGGAACAAGGTGATGAACGCGGATCGTTTTGATCTGAAGTAACCCTATAACCATCGCAGTAAATTGCGCCGCCCGAGGAGAGTCGGGCGGCGTTTTCATGCGCCTGACTCAGGGCGCGTACCAAGCATTGGGTACGATTCCGCCGAGAGACTGTTCTTTCTCTTTCTATAAACCTCCTTTTTGTGAGTTCTCGGGAGGATTTGTTAAGCTAACCTGTTGTTTTTATTAAGGTGAAGAAGAAGGTGGTCGGAAATGTGAAGTTTTTTCAAATTGGGGGTTGCAGGTCCCAGACCTAATCCGTAAATACCCCTTCACCGGCGCTGCTGAGGTGCTGGGACGCGGTGGAAGCTGCGGAGACGCTCGGGAGAGACTGGGGGCATCTGAGGTTTTTGATTGGG